>JAHHTM010000162.1 GCA_020024675.1 Muricomes sp. | reverse complement strand
TATCCAGCTGAGCTACGCGCACATACTAGTGAACTGTCTCGTTCAAAGCAAGATCAAGTATATATCATAATCTATAGATTGTCAATACTTTTTTGTAAAAAAATAAAAAAATATAAATAGTTTAAACAGGAAGGAAGAAGATATACACAAAAATTAAATAATGATATAATGTGTTTAAAATAGGAGGAAAAAGAAATGCAAAAATATGATTATCTTATTGTCGGTGCTGGGCTTTATGGTGCGGTAATGGCGCATGAGCTTAGTAAAAGAGGCAAGAAATGTCTTGTTATAGAAAAGAGAGACCATATAGCGGGAAATATATATTGTGAAGAAATAGAAGGGATTCGTGTACATAAATATGGAGCACATATTTTTCACACATCTAATCAGAGGGTGTGGGAGTATATCAATCACTTTGCTCAATTTAATAATTATATTAATTCACCAATAGCAATATATAAGGACGAAGTATATAATCTTCCGTTTAATATGAATACATTTAGTAAAATGTGGGGAATTAAGACGCCTGCGCAGGCAAAGCGTATCATTGATGATCAGATCAAAGAGATGGGGATTGTAGAACCACAAAATTTGGAAGAGCAAGCGGTATCTTTGGTTGGAAAAGATATTTATGAAAAACTTGTAAAAGGATATACGCAAAAACAGTGGGGAAGAAAATGTAAAGATCTTCCGGCTTTTATCATAAAGAGACTTCCGGTTCGATTTACGTACGATAATAATTATTTCAATGACAGGTATCAGGGGATACCTGTAGGCGGGTATACAGAAATTATAAAAAAGATGCTGGAAAATGTGGAAGTACGAACAGGAGTGGATTTTTTTGAATTTAGGAAAAAGAATCCTGTTATAGCAGACAAAATTATCTTTACTGGCATGATCGATCAGTATTTTGATTATAAGCTCGGTACATTAGAATATCGTTCTGTGCGATTTGAAACAGAAGTATTGGATTGTGAAAATTATCAGGGAAATGCAGTTGTAAATTATACAGATTCAGATGTTCCATATACAAGAATCATAGAACACAAACATTTTGAGTATGGCATGCAGGAAAAAACAGTGATTTCAAGAGAATATTCTTCTGAATGGAAAAAAGGTATGGAACCATATTATCCTGTGAATGATGAGAAAAATATGAAATTATATGGACAATATAAGAAACTTGCCGATCAGGAAAAAAATGTAGTATTTGGTGGAAGACTTGGATCGTATAGATATTATGATATGGATAAAGTGATAGAAGAAGCACTTGTGCAAGTAGAAAAACTTGCTGTAAAATAAAAAAAGCCCTATAAAGGGAGGATGCCAGGTGATCGTATGATCCCTGGCATGTATTATGAAAAAGTTAATTCAAAAGTTTTATATTAAAACTTAGACATATCAAATATTTTCTTTATCTGATATATGTAGTATACATAAGATAAGTGAAAAAAACATGTAGTAAAAGTTACCGTTCTTTTAAATAAAAATGAACAAACTATGAACAACCCTTTCTCCCTATGTGAATCAAGAATATTCTTGATTTAGATTCCTCTTAACTTTCTTGCCTCAACAACACGTTTGATTGCAATTAAGTATGCGCCTGTACGGAGTGTTGTATCATTTTCCTGTGCAATATCCCATACAGCGTTAAAAGATGGATCCATGATATCTTTCAGTTTTGCATTAACATCTTCTTCTGTCCAGCTTATGCTCTGAAGGTTCTGTACCCATTCAAAATAAGATACAACCACACCACCTGCATTTGCAAGAATATCAGGAACAACAACGATACCTTTAGAAGCAAGAATCTCATCAGCTTCAGCTGTTGTAGGACCATTGGCTGCCTCTACAATAACACGTGCTTTAATCTTGTCAGCGTTTGTCTCGTTGATCTGGTTTTCTAAAGCAGCAGGAATAAGAACTTTAACATCAAGTTCTAATAATTCCTCATTAGAGATATGAACGATACCTTCTTCATTATATTCAGAAAGAAGATTTTTACGATCTTTAGAAAGGTAATCAAGAATCGCTGGGATATTAAGACCATCTTTATTATAAATTCCACCAGAAGAGTTACTTACAGCAACAACTTTCATTCCCTCTTCGTAAAGAAGTTTTGCAGAGATGCTTCCTACGTTACCCATTCCCTGAACAGCTAAAGTAGTACCTTCTACAGGAATATCAAGTTTATTAAGAATATTTTTGGTTGTGAACATTACACCACGTCCAGTTGCTTCTGTACGTCCTAAAGAACCACCAATTTCAACTGGTTTACCAGTAACAACACCACGAACAGTGCGTCCTTGAAGCATGCTGTATGTATCCATCATCCATCCCATCATAGATGCAGTAGATCCAACATCTGGAGCAGGTATATCTTTTTCAGGTCCGATAAGTGGAGCAATAGCGATAGTGAACTGTTTTGTGATTTCGTGAAGTTCTCTTTCAGAAAGTTTTGCAGGATTACAAATAACACCACCTTTGCCACCGCCGTAAGGAATACCTACAACAGCACATTTAAAGGTCATCCATGCTGCAAGAGCTTTTACCTCGTCCGAGTTAACTGCATAGTGGAAACGAACTCCGCCTTTTGCGGGTCCACGGGCTGTAGAATGCTGAACGCGGAATCCTTCAAATACTTTTGTAGATCCATCATCCATAACGATAGGGAAAGAAACTTTTAATTCGCGCTCAGGATATTTAAGAGCTGCAATGTCGCTATCGGAGTAACCGAGAATTTCAGCTGCTTCGTTCATTACTTTTAATACATTGTCATAAGGATTGTAATTTGCCATAACATTTCTCCTTTATTTATATTAGTGAATGTTGCTATCACTTTTGTATTTTAATATACCACAGTGAAAAAGAATTTGCAAAAAAAATCTGCAAAAAATTAAAAAAAATTGCAGAAAAATAAAGGACCGATGGGGGAGCCATCGATCCTTTGAGGGGAGTATAAATAATTAATAAGGGGTTGTAGAAAGTAACCTTTCTACATCGTCTAGTATAATATATGAAAATGGAAAAATCAAGCAAAATCTGAAAATATAGTCAACTATTCTGTTACTTATAGCGAAAAAGTTTTAGAAAATGCATAATTTTTTGTAGAAGAGTCATACTAAAAAAGCAACAAAATAAAGAAACAGGAGGACAATAAAATGTCAAAAAATTATAAAAACAGTACAAATTCAAATGAAGCATCAAAAAATGTTGAGAGTAAAAATGCAACAAGAAATTCCACAAATAAGAATTCTTCAGATTGTTCAAAAAAGGACGCAGCCAGAAATGGATACAGCAAAAACGAGCAGGATTCTTATAATGAGAGCAATGGATATTAAGTAGAAAAATCTGTTTTTAAGGGGATAAAATGAACGCAAGGGTGTGGTAAATTCAACTTTACTACACCTTTCTTTTATAGTAATATGATAGTGATTATAGTCTGTAAATAAGTATTATATATGATAAAACAGATGGAGGAATTGATGAAAAGAATAGAATTAATCGCACCGTGTCATTTTGGATTAGAGGCGGTGTTAAAAAGAGAGATACAAAATTTGGGATATGAAATTTCCTTGGTAGAAGATGGAAGAGTTACTTTTTATGGTGATTACAAAGCAATATGCAGAGCGAATATATTTCTTAGAAGTGCGGAAAGAATTCTTCTTAAGGTGGGAAGTTTTGAGGCGAAGACCTTTGATGAATTGTTTGAGAAAACGAAAGCTATTCCATGGGAAGAATATATTCCAGAAGATGGAAAGTTCTGGGTTGCAAAAGCTGCCTCAGTAAAAAGTAAATTATTTAGTCCATCAGATATTCAATCTATAATGAAGAAAGCCATGGTTGAAAGATTAAAACTACATTACAAGACAAAGTGGTTTGAGGAAAAAGGTGCATCCTATCCGCTTAGAGTCTTCTTTATGAAAGATGTAGTTACGATAGGAATTGATACGACAGGAGTTTCTTTACATAAGCGTGGATACAGGCAGCAGGCAGGTGCGGCGCCTATATCGGAGACGCTGGCAGCAGCTCTTATCATGCTGACACCTTGGCGTAAAGACAGGATATTAG
>JAHHTM010000161.1 GCA_020024675.1 Muricomes sp. | reverse complement strand
GTATAGTCTTTTCCTGTGACCTCTTGGTTGTCAATAAATAATTTTAAATCTTCTATTTTTTTTGCATTGGAAATCACTTTGATCCAAACAGCATCCTGTCCGTTTACCTGTGCTTTCACAATACCTTCTCCCTCGTTAAATAAGAGAATCTCACCTTTTTCACTGATTCCAATGGCATTATTTACTACATCGTATACCTGCCAGGTAACTTGATCTGTCGGTTTCAATCCTTCAATAAAAATCTTCCCAATTGCACGATTGTCTGATGGTTTCAGATTATATCTTGAGACTTCAAGTTTTTTCCCTTCTACAACAGATGCTTGCTCTAAAGTTTTCCCGAATTTTACCGTATATTTACTATCCGGCAGTTCTACCTTGCCCGGATCATAATTCTGATCTTCTCCAAAATACGGAAATCCTGTAGTTCCATTTTGTCCCCATGCAACTCCATAGGTTCCTCTTTTTTCATTCAGAAGATTTACGGTTTCCTTGGTTTTTAACTCATCTTCCGTTTTACTAGAAGAACCATCTAATAAATCTTCCGCATTGATGACAGGATCTTTTGATGTTTTCACCCAGTAAGTTGAGTATAATTTGCCCCTGTATTCGCCCATAGTCTCCCAGTCCGTTCCACCATAAGTTTTTACGATTGAACCACTTCCTGCTTTTCCATAAGCAATACAGTTTGATATAACTCCACCTTCAATACGTTTTGTAAAACCAGCTGCATCCTGTCCTGAAATTGCGGAAGAACAGTTTAATATTGCTCCTTTAACTAATCTTCCAAGCGGACCAGCTCCAGGATCTGAAGCACCTACCGTACCTTCAAAATGTACGTTCTGAACAATTCCGTTTTTCCCTACATTTCTATATAGACTTGTTCCATTTAATGTAATGGTATGTCCATTTCCATCCAGAATCCCGTTAAAATCTTCTGTACTTCCGTTAGAAGTAATATCATTTTGGAGTTGATAATATTTTCCTGGTTCTGTATTTCTAAGCTGACTTTCTTCCGTAACCTTTATAATCTGACTAGCATCATCTGGAAGTTTTACCGGCTTTGTCGGCAATCCCTTTTCCAAAGTTCCTACAGCAGTAGTCAAATTCTGAAGTGCTGTATCTACTTCTGTCTGAGATACTCCTTCTTTTTGAGCAATTGCCTGTGCTGTAGAAAGTGCTGCTTCTACTTTTGCCCAGGAATCTTGTGTATATTCTGTTTTGTCTAATGCTGCAACTTCTTTAATCTTCGCATTCAAAGACGTCTTATCAGCTACAATCGGTGTCTCACTTCCAGAATCGGAACTATTTTCTTTCAAAATTGGGAATGCATTTTCTGATACAACCCACTTAAACCCAGTATTTGTAATGTTCTTATTTAAGTCACCTACAAAGCCAGGACTTTTCATTTCCACTTTTGATTTTTTTTCCGAATCTGTAATGATTCCATTACCTTTTGGACACTGTGTACTTAAATATGAATAAGAATTGCGGATTACAGCAGTAGCACTTGATATGCTTAGTGCAATTCCGAAATTGTCAAAATCCATTAATTCTCCTGCAAAATAACAGTTGGCAATTTCCGCATTGTCTTTCATGTTTCCTACCAGACCGGCACCACTGATCCAGATTGAATTCATCTTTACAACTGAATAGGAATTGTATATTTTTCCACTTAAATCAACCGCAATTGTACCATGTTTTCCTTCTTCAACATTACCCGCTACTCCGATATTCTGGAGTGTTCCTGATATTTCATTTACCATCGGCTTATCCGTAAGAGTAACAACATGACCTTTACCATCAAGAGTACCAGCAATCAATGGAATCTGCTGTCCTGATCCTAATGTGATATCTGCTCCAAGCTCATATGTTTCTCCTTCCGGAACTCCCTGAAGCAGTTCTTCTGCCGTTGTAATTACTTTTTCTGCCGCAAATGTATCCAGCATAAATCCCGGAAGCGGCGAAAATGCAGTCGTAATGACAAGGCTGAGTGTCAGGATCAGACTGATAAACTGATTTCTCTGTTTTTTCTTCAATTTCTTCATTTCCTTTTCTCCTTCGTTTCTTTCCAAATAAAAATCCTTTTCCATATTTGGAAAAGGAATGTCGTGTCATACTAAAAAAGGCATAGTAATTCCTTCTTTATGCACGCTTGTTTCCTCATCCTGAAAACGCATGTATCGTTATTGGCAGGTCTTCTGACTTAGTTTCATCCTCGAAAGCGTCTTCTCGAATACTTCTCATATATTCAATGACTTTGTGCTTTCTCGTCCACATCACAGCAGAGGTGACTGTTCCGGATTTTCACCGGTTTCCCTTTTCACTTACAGACAATTTATATCGTCTGCCAGACCAATAAACTCCAATATAATTATAAAAGCAATCCGCTTTATTTTCAATATGGATTTTATTTATTTAAAAAAGAAACGTTTGAAATGAGCTTTTCCATTCCAAACGTTTCTTCTTACTTTTAATATCCTAATTCTTCATTGATCAGCACAATTTCCATATCCATTGATTTTATTTTTTTATAATGAACAACCAATGCATTACAGATACGTTCTTCACAATCACAGTCGTAACACCGATCTCCTTTTACTGCACATGGTGTATTTCGCTGAAGACGCATTGCGTTTTGGGGTGCAACTACATTTTTAAGCCGCATCAAAGCACTATGGAAATCCGAAGAAATTTTATTTTTCCCTGCCACCATATAAACTTTTTTATGTCCATATAATGAGGAAGAAACTCTGTTTCCAGTGCCATCGATATTAAGAATCGCTCCATCCTGTTTTGAAATCGCATTTGCAGACATCAGATATACCTCTGCATTCATTGCCTGTTTCATAATTTTTTCTGCATCAGCTGATCCAGCACTGTGAGAATATATGGTATTATGCTGTGCAAGGCGTGGCAGAATTTCCATTTCTTTTAAAGTCATAGAACCTCCGCAACCTATTGTTATTCCATCCAGCTTCTGATCAAGGTAATCTGCTGCTTCTTGTTTTGTTTCAAAAACAGAAACCTGAAATCCATTCTTTTTTAAAGTTTCTGTAAGCTCTTCAAATGCCATCTTAAATCTCCTTTTCGATTACGCACTTTGTTTTGATTTCTTCTACAAGTGCCTGCAGTCCATTTATTACATTAGGACGAATGTCGCCTCCTACAAGAACATACATAATATCATCGCCCACTTTTAAATTTCCTTCGTTAAGCCATACACGGGCATAATAAATCCCCGGCATTTTTCGTGCATTGGCAAGCGCAATATCAACTTTATCTTTGTCATAAGAAAACTGCATTCCTTTGACTAGATCTTCTTGAACTCCAAAACGAGCCTGTGCCTTTGATGTCTCACGCACCACTCCGTTATGAAAAAGATACATTCCGCACTTTCCTGCATCATTTTCTTTTTTTGCCTCTTTGATCCACTCATCCATAGAAGGAATTTTTTCTTTTATTGTTGGCACTCCCTGCTCCACGCAGTCCGCTGATCCTTCTGAAAAGAGCATTTTCACCCCATGTCCGATTGGTTTCAACACTGCCTGAAGATTTTCTTTCGCAGCTTTTTCACTTCCCGGAAGATTAATGACCAATGTCTTTTTCCGAATACCTGCCACTCCTCTAGAGAGACAGCCATGCGTGGTGATCTTCATGCTTTCTGCACGCATCACCTCTGCAATTCCCGGTGTTTCTCTTTCCAGCACTGCCTTTGTCGCCTCCGGCGTAATATCTCTTGGTGAAAATCCTGTTCCTCCAGTTGTAAGTAAAAGTGCAACCTTAAGCTTATCTGTACATTTGATGATTTCATCCTGGATTATTTCTTTTTCATCTGGAACAATAGCCGTATATTCTATCTGCCATCCATCCTCTTCTAATATTTTACACAAAGATGGTCCACTTGTATCTACTCGTTCTCCTCGAGCTCCTTTATCGCTGACTGTAAGCACTGCTGCTGTTTTTTTCATCATTTTAATATCCTCCGAATGTACAGTTTGGATAATGACATGTTTTGCACATCTGGCATAATCCACCTTCTCCAAGACGAATCAGATCTTTTTTCGTAAATTTATCGCCT
>JAHHTM010000160.1 GCA_020024675.1 Muricomes sp. | reverse complement strand
CGCAGAAGCTCTGCACAAGAGAGTTATCGGACAGGATGAAGGTGTAGAACTTGTAACAGAAGCAATTTTAAGATCAAAAGCGGGAATTAAGGACCCGACAAAACCAATTGGTTCATTCTTGTTCCTAGGACCTACCGGTGTAGGAAAGACAGAACTTGCAAAAGCACTTGCACAGAATCTGTTTGATGATGAAAGCAATATGGTTCGAATTGATATGAGCGAATACATGGAGAAATTCTCCGTATCAAGACTTATAGGAGCACCTCCGGGATATGTAGGATATGATGAGGGTGGACAGCTTACAGAAGCAGTCAGAAGAAAACCGTATTCAGTCGTTCTTTTTGACGAGATTGAAAAAGCACATCCAGATGTATTTAATATTTTACTGCAGGTATTGGATGATGGAAGAATTACAGATTCTCAGGGACGTACGGTTGATTTCAAAAACACGATCCTTATCATGACTTCAAATTTAGGAGCAGACTACCTTCTTGAAGGAATTAAAGAAGATGGAACAATAGAAAAATCTAGTGAAGATATGGTTATGAATGATCTGAAAGCTCATTTTAGACCGGAATTTCTTAACCGTCTGGATGAAATTATCATGTTTAAGCCATTGACGAAAGCAAACATTTGTGCGATTATTAACTTATTGATCGACGATGTTAATAAGAGACTAAAAGATAAAGAACTCTATATCGAATTGACAGAAGCAGCGAAACAGTATGTTGTGGAAGGTGGTTATGATCCAATGTATGGAGCCAGACCACTAAAGAGATATCTTCAGAAAAATGTAGAGACTCTTGCGGCAAAACTTATTCTGGCTGGCGATGTAGGAAGAGGAGATGGAATCATTATTGATGTTGTTGATGGAAAGTTAGAGGCAAAATTGAAAGGACAGCTTATTTCGTGACATCCATTATATTTCACATCGATGTAAATTCAGCTTTTTTGAGCTGGACAGCAGTTGAAGAATTAAATAAAGGTGCAGAAGTAGACTTGCGTACCATACCTGCTATTATAGGCGGGGATCAGAAATCACACCGTGGGGTAGTGGTGGCAAAGTCTATTCCTGCAAAAAGATATGGCATTCGCACAGGGGAACCTGCAGCGAATGCCTTTCGTAAATGTCCGGAACTTATAAGTGTTCCGCCAAATCATGTGCTTTATAAAAGAAAAAGTGCGGAACTTATGAATTATCTTAGAACATTTACAGATAAAATAGAGCAGGTCAGTGTAGATGAATGTTATATGGATTTTACAGATATACAAAATCAATATATTTCACCAGAAGAAGGTGCACTGAGAATCAAAAATAGTGTAAAAGAAAGATTTGGATTTACTGTAAACGTTGGAATTTCAACAAATAAGGTATTGGCAAAGATGGCTTCAGATTTTGAAAAGCCAGATAAAGTTCACACACTTTATCCAGAAGAGATTCAAAAAAAGATGTGGCCACTTCCAATTGGTGAACTTTATATGGCAGGAAAATCAAGTGTGCATACACTAAAGAAACTGGAAATAAATACCATTGGAGATCTGGCTATGGCAGATCCAGAACTTATTTGTCTGCATCTGAAAAGTCATGGAAAAACATTGTGGGAATTTGCAAACGGAATTTGTGAATCTAAAGTACAGTCTGAAAAACAAGAAGCAAAAGGAATCGGAAAGTCGACAACCTTAGAGAAAGATATTGATACAATGGAAGAGGCTGAAAAAGTATTTGCTTATTTATCACAAGGTGTAAGTGAGAGATTAAAAAAAGCAGGACAAAAAGCATATATGATTAGTATGGAAATAAAATACAGTGACTTTAAATCCGTATCTCATCAAAAACAGCTTGCAAAACCAACAGATACAAAAGATTGTTTGCAAAAAACAGCAATAGAACTGTTTAAAGAATTGTGGAATGGAATGCCGGTACGTCTTTTAGGAATTCGAACATCGAAATTAGTAGCCACATCAGAACCGGTGCAGATGTCAATTTTTGACATTGAAATTCAAAAACCATTTGATGAAAAACATAAAAAACTGAACGAGGCATTAAAAGAGATCCGTACAAAATTTGGAGAAGATGCAGTTGTAAAAGCAGGAAATATGATATCATAATAATTGGAGGCTTTGCATGATATTTGAATATTTGCTTGAACATATAGAGTATGTATTAAAACAAGGGAAAACAGATATTCAGATTACAACATTAGAAAAAGATTCTCGTAAGGTACAAAATGGATCAGTGTATGTCTGCATAGTAGGAATAAATGCTGATGGACATGATTATATTAAAGAGGCAGTAGAAAAAGGGGCATCTGTGATCGTGACTGAAAGAAATTTAGAAAATCCTCCTGAAGACATAACATGGGTACAGGTAGAAGATACAAGATATGCACTTGCACTTATGGCAGCTGCATATTTTGGATATCCGGCAGATAAACTTAAAATTATTGGAATTACAGGAACGAAAGGAAAAACTACTTGTGCCTATATGATGAAGTCTATACTAGAGTCTGCAGGATATAAAACAGGACTAATAGGGACAATTGAGATAATCATAGGGGAAGAGAAGGTTCCTTCTTTAAACACAACACCAGAATCATTAGAGCTTCATCGGTATTTCGCAAAAATGCTGGAAGAAGGTTGTGAATATGTTGTGATGGAAGTGTCGTCTCAGGCACTTATGCTAAAAAGAACAGCGGGGGTGTCTTTTGAGGTTGCAGTATTTACAAATCTTTCTTCCGATCACATAGGTCCGGGAGAACATGAAAGTTTTGAGCAATACAAAGAATGTAAAAAAATTCTTTTTACACAGTGTAAATGTGGAATAGGAAATATAGATGATCCATATTTTGAGGATATGTTTTCAAACACAAGGTGTCATCTGATCACGTATGGATTTTCGGAATATGCAGATTTTCGAGCAAATGATATGAAACCTGTTTTTGAAAAGGGACGTATAGGAACCATATGTAATGTAACAGGAAACTTAGAAATGCAGGTAGAGTTGTCTGTTCCTGGAATCTTTGGTGTATGCAATGCACTTGCTGTGATTACAAGTGCAAGATATTTATTAATTTCTAAAGAAATAATAAAGAAGGCTCTGAAAAATGTAAAAGTAAAAGGACGTACAGAAATCATAGAAAATACAAAAGGGTATACCGTATTATTGGATTACGCGCATAACCCGGTCAGTCTTAGCAATCTTCTAACATCATTGCGATTGTATCGTCCCCAAAGAATAGTTAGTCTCTTTGGATGTGGAGGAAACCGATCGAAAATTCGTAGATATCAGATGGGAGAAATTTCTGGAAAATTAGCGGATTTTACAATTATTACATCAGATAATCCAAGATTTGAAAATCCCCAAAATATTATTCAAGATATTTGTATAGGAATGGCAAAGACAAATGGAAAATATGTTACTATAGAGGATAGGAAAGAAGCAATTAGATATGCACTTGCGCATGCCAGAGAAGGAGATCTTATTGTTATAGCAGGGAAAGGGCATGAAGACTATCAGGAAATACAAGGAAGAAAAATTTATATGGATGACAGAAACACTATAGAATCCATATTAAAAGAAGAATAGAAGTAGGAGAGAAAAAATTCATGTATGCAGACATTATTATTGATATAACACATGAAAAATTAGATAAAGTTTTTCAATATGCAGTGCCTTCTTGTCTGGAAGAAAAAGTGTCTGTTGGCATGGAAGTTATTGTACCTTTTGGAAAGGGGAACAGAGCTACAAAAGGTTACGTTATTGCACTTGGAAATAGCTGTAATTATGATCTGACGAAAGTGAAAGAAATTACGGATATTGCATCAGACAGTATGCAGATCGAAGGGAAACTTGTGGCATTGGCTGCATGGATGAAAGAGCAGTATGGAGGGACTATGATACAGGCGCTAAAGACAGTCCTTCCAATTAAACAGAAAGAAAAAGCCAAATTAAAAAAGAAGGTGCGCCTTCTTATTACGATTGAAGAAGGAAAAGAAAAACTAGAGTATTTTTTACACAAAAATCAAAGAGCGAGGGCAAGACTACTTGCAGCACTATTGGATGAACCAGAACTGGAGTATGAG
>JAHHTM010000016.1 GCA_020024675.1 Muricomes sp. | reverse complement strand
ATACAGGGAAGCATGCAAAGTACGAATGAAGATGGAATTACAGAATTTATAAATTTAAAACCTGGTTTGTATTTAGTTGCTCAGAAAGAAGACTGGCGAAAAAGCGGGATAGGAAGTTTCCGTTCAGCTCCATTTTTAGCCAGCGTTCCGGGCACAATAAATGGAATGCTTACATGGAATGTAGTAAGTAAACCTAAAAGTGAATGGGTATCGCATGAAGAAAATGATCCGGTAAAGCCACAAATTCCAGATAAGAATGAAAGACCTAATAAACCAGATAATGTAAATACGGGAGATTTTGTGCCAATAAAAAGTTTACTTATTGTTTTGACAGGAAGTTTTTGCGTGATAGTAATTTTGTGGATACAAAAAAAAGTGAGAAATAAGCTTGGTATAAATTAAAGTGCGGATGAATATAAATTGCTGATTGAAAAATTATATAATATATGTTAATATCTAGTTAGTTAAAACTAACTAAAAGCTGTAGGAGGTTCTTATGAGTATGGAAACTTTATTTGGAATTTTGATTCCTTTTCTAGGAACGACACTAGGTGCAGCATGTGTGTTTTTTATGAAAAGAGATATGAATATCTCTGTACAGCGCGCTTTAACCGGATTTGCCGGTGGAGTTATGGTTGCTGCTTCTGTGTGGAGTTTGTTGATACCTGCATTAGAGCAGGCATCAAATATGGAAATATGGTCATTTATTCCGGCAGCAGTTGGATTTTGGATTGGAATATTATTTTTGCTATTATTAGATCATTTAATCCCACATTTACATCGTAATATACAACAGCCAGAAGGACCTAAAACAAAATTGAAAAGGACAACAATGCTTGTTCTTGCGGTTACTTTACATAACATTCCGGAAGGAATGGCAGTCGGTGTTGTTTTGGCAGGGGCTATGACAGACCGTGCGCAGATTACAATTGCAAGTGCGTTGGCATTATCTATTGGAATTGCCATTCAGAATTTCCCAGAAGGCGCAATTGTTTCTATGCCTTTACATTCTGAAGGAATGAAAAAGTCAAAGGCATTTACATATGGTGTATTCTCCGGCATTGTGGAACCAATTGGAGCAATCCTTACAATTTTGGCGGCAGGGCTTATTGTACCCACACTTCCTTATTTTTTAAGTTTTGCAGCCGGGGCTATGATTTATGTCGTTGTGGAAGAATTGATTCCAGAGATGTCACAGGGAAAACATTCGAATATTGGCACACTTTTCTTTGCAGTAGGATTTACAGTCATGATGATCTTAGATGTTGCACTAGGATAATAAATTTTATCGGTAATAAATAAAACAGATAATTTAAAATACAATGGAGGGATGAAGTATGTGGAAGTACACAGTACAAGTAGACGGTATGATGTGTGGAATGTGTGAGTCTCATGTGAATGATGCAATCCGAAAAAAATTCATGGTGAAAAAAGTAACATCATCTCACTCTAAAGCACAAAGTATTATCGAAACAGAAGATGAACTGGATGAGGAACTTTTAAAGGAAACCATTACTGATTTAGGATATACGGTGGGACAAATTCAAAAAGAACCTTATCAAAAGAAAAAATGGTTTGGAAAAAAATAGTAAAAAGGAGAAAAAATGAAACCGAATTATAAGAACTGGGTTCCAAAAGGAATGGTCGTTAGTATGATCGTAGGAACCATCATCACGGGAATTATATTTGCCGTTTTACTTTTTAGTGATCTTATGGCAGGTACTGCTTATCTTGTTGTAAATATTATTTTAGGCGTCCTGTTTTTAGGCTTGCTTTTAAGTTCTATTTGTGTCATATTTTGGTATCAATCTTTTTCCTATAATGGGAATAAGAAATTTGCACAGCGAATTATAAAGAAAATAGCAGAGTATGTAGTACTTCCAAAAGATGGAAAAGGACTAGATATAGGATGTGGAAGTGGCGCACTTACAATTGCATGTGCAAAGAACAATCCTGAAGGCAAAATGATAGGCTTGGATCGTTGGGGAAAGGAGTACGCTTCATTTACCAAAGGGCTTTGTGAAAGCAATGCAGAAATTGAAGGCGTTGCTAAGAATATTACTTTTGTCAAAGGAGATGCGTGTAAACTGGATTTTCCAGATAATAGTTTTGATGCGGTAACTAGCAATTATTGTTACCACAACATTCTGGTTAAGGGGCGTCAGGAGCTTCTTTTAGAAACACTCCGAGTTTTAAAAAAAGGTGGAACATTTGCAATTCATGATATTTTTACAAAGAGCAGATACGGGGATATGGACAAATTTCTTAAAAAACTCAAAGATATGGGATTTGAAAAAGCAGAACTTCTTGACACTGCAAATGGAAAATTTATGACGAAAAAAGAAGCAAGGGCTTTATGCTTAACAGGGTCCAAATTATTGGTTGGGAAAAAATAAATTTTATGGTATGTCAGACATTTTTGTCGATAAACAATGGGTTTAAAGAAAATAACTTTTCTTTATAAAAAAATATATAGTATTGTTTAATAAAAAAGGACTTGCAAGGTTATGACCTTGCAAGTCCTTTTATCTGTGAATACTTATCTGTTTTTGCGTTTTTTGTTAGCAAGTATTGCTAACAATCCAGATGATCCGGTTAACATAGAGGTAAAAAGACCTAAGTTCGATAAACTACCTGTTAATGGTATCTTACTTTGTTTTTTCGGAATAGCTTTTTTTACAGTGACAGTAATGGTTCTTTTTGTAGAAGAGTTGTTTTTGATTAGAGTTTTGCATGGAAATTAAAGAAGGCGTATGAAATATGGTAAATATCGACATAATATGATAAAATGTAAAAATGTTAATAAGAATATTCGGGGTGAAATTATGAAAGAATTGAAATTGTATTCTCTGAAAGAATACGTCTCTTTATTAAAAGAAGAAAAACTGGTTGTTTCACGTGAATTATATGGACAAGATGATACAAAAGCAGAGAGAATCACATACAATTCAAAAGAAGTTACAAAGGATACATTATTTATTTGCAAGGGAGCTGCGTTTAAGGCAGCATATCTTGAAGAAGCTGTAAAAAATGGTGCAGTTTGTTATATAAGTGAAAAGAAATATGAGCTTGAGAAAGAAGTTCCGTTTATACTTGTTACGGATATTAGAAAAGCCATGTCTCTTCTTGCCAATTTTTATTATAATGAGCCATGGAAGGAGCTTACGGTTCTTGGAGTTGGGGGAACAAAAGGAAAATCTACTTCAGTTTATTACCTCAAATCAATGATTGACGAATATCTTGAAGCACAGAATAAAAAAGAAAGTGCAGTGATCTCTACCATAGACACTTATGATGGCAAACAAAGATTTGAATCACACATGACTACTCCTGAAGCAATAGAGTTACAACAGCATATTAGAGATGCCGAAGAATCAAAAATAGAATATCTTGAGATGGAAGTTTCTTCACAGGCATTAAAATACTATCGTGTGGAAGGGATGCGGTTTAATATTGGAATTTTCCTCAATATCTCAGAAGACCATATAAGTCCGGCAGAGCATGTAGATTTTGAAGATTATATTTCATCCAAGATGAAGATGTTTGAAAAAACAGATACAGCCATTATTAATCTTGATGCAGACTGTATTGACAGGGTGATGAAAGAGGCAACAGCATCAAAAGAAATCATTACATTCAGTAGAAAAAATGAGTCTGCAGATTTTTATGCATATAACATCAGAAAAGAAGAAGGATGCATTAAGTTTTGTGTCAGATGTAAACAATTTGATAAAGAATTTGTGCTTACTATGTTGGGCTTGTTTAATGTGGAAAATGCACTGGCGGCTATAGCAGCAGCTGTAAAACTTGGAATTCCGGAAGAGATTATTTATTCAGGCCTTAAGAAAGCAAAATCAAAAGGTAGAATGGAGTCCTTTGAAAGTAAAGATGGAAAGATTGTTGCAATCGTTGATTATGCACATAATAAGTTGAGTTTTGAGAAAGTATTTCGTTCTATGAAAGAGGAATACCCGAAATATGCAATAAAAACTATTTTTGGTTGTCCGGGGGACAAGGCTTTTCTAAGAAGAAAAGATCTGGGAACTGTGGCAGGAAAATATTCAAATGAAGTTTATCTGGCAGCAGACGATCCGGGATCCGAAAAAGCAGAAGACATTTCAAAAGAGATTGCGGTGTATGTAGACGCTCAGAATTGTCCATATGAGATAATAGAAGACAGAGGAGAAGCCATAAAGACAGCTATATCAAGAATAAATGAAAAAACAATTTTGCTTGTATTAGGAAAAGGCAGAGACAGCAGACAAAAATATGGACGAGAGTATATTCCTTGCCCGTCTGATGCAGATTATGTTATTAAATATATAAAAGAATATGATGAGCAATAATAATTGGACATAAAGGAGATAATTGTATGTCATCTATAGCAGAAAGAATTAATAAGTTACGTGAAAAAATGAAAGACAATAAAGTCGATATATATATAATCCCGACAGCGGATTTTCATCAGAGTGAGTATGCAGGGGCTTATTTTAAAGCAAGAGAATTTATGACAGGTTTTACCGGTTCAGCAGGTACTGCAGTGATCACTTTGGAGGAAGCCGGTCTGTGGACAGATGGACGTTATTTTATTCAGGCTGCAAATCAACTGCAGGGAACACCTGTAAAACTATTTAAAATGGGTGAGCCAGGTGTGCCGACGATTGCAGAGTACTTAAGAGAAAAACTGCACAAAGGAGGAACATTAGGTTTCGACGGACGTGTTGTTTCTATGAGTGCAGGAACATTATATGAAGAAATTGCAGCGGAAAAACAGGGACATATTTTCTACGAAAAAGATCTTGTTGATTCAATATGGAAAGATCATCCTTCTATGAGCAAAGAAAAGGCATATGCTTTGGAAGAAAAGTTTACAGGAGAATCTACAAAATCAAAACTTGCCAGAATCCGCAAAGTCATGAAAGACAAAGGGGCAACGTCTCATGTGTTTATTACATTAGATGATATTTGCTGGACATTAAATATTCGTGGAAATGATGTGGCATACACTCCGGTAGTTTTAAGCTATGCAATTGTTACAATGGATAAAATGCATGTTTATTTAGACGAAGAGAAATTAAGCGGGAATTTAAAAGAAACATTGATAAAGGATGGCATTGTGTTTCATCCATATAATGATATTTATGAAGATATTAAACATTTTACTAAGAAAGAAAAAGTTCTCATTGATCCTGTTAATGTAAATTATGCCATTGCAAAAAATATTCCAGAGTATGTGGAGACAATAAAAGAGGCTAATCCTGCAATTATTTTTAAGGCAATCAAAAATGAAACAGAACTTTCGAATATTCGAAAAGCTGAAATTAAAGACAGTGTATGTCATGTCAGATTTATGAAATGGCTGAAAGAAAATTATGATAAGATAGATATTACAGAGTTAAGCGCATCCGATTATCTGGATGGGCTTAGAAGTTCATTGGAATATTATATACAGCCAAGTTTCGATCCGATTTGTGCTTATGGACCTCATAGTGCATGCCCACATTATTCTTCAAGTAAAGAAACAGATGTGAGACTGGAAGCAGGAAATTTCTTCCTGACAGATACAGGAGCTGCATTTAAAGAAGGATCCACAGATATTACAAGAACATATGCGATCGGCGAAGTGACAGAGGAGATGAAAAAACATTTCACACTTGTTGCGATGAGCAATCTTCGTCTTGCTAATGCAAAATTTTTATATGGATGTACAGGCCTTGTTTTAGATATTCTTGCAAGACAACCTTTCTGGGACAGGGGGCTTAACTATAACCATGGAACAGGTCATGGGATTGGATATCTCTTAAATGTTCATGAGGGCCCTGCAGGATTCCGTTGGAGGTATGTGGAAGGTGAGACACATACGCTTGAAGAAGGAATGGTCATTACAGATGAACCAGGTATCTATATTGAGGGATCACATGGAATCAGACTGGAAAATGAAGTGGTTGTACGCAAAGGAGAATTAAACGAATATGGGCAGTTTATGTATCTTGAACCGGTTACTTTTATTCCATTTGATCTTGATGCCATTGATGTAACGGTTATGACAGAAGAAGATAAGAAATTATTAAATGATTATCATGCAACTGTGTTCGAAAAAATAGCTCCGTATCTCAATGAAGAAGAAAAAGAATGGCTTAAAAGATATACAAGACCAGTTGAATAAAGAAGAATGTAATGGAGTGCAAAAGAATCAGGACTTTGCACTCCATTGTTAAAATGGTTTAAAATTGGAGAGAAAAAGATGACACAAGAAAAAATAAAGGATTTAGTATACAGTCAACGTAAATTTTTTCATACAAATGCCACAAGAAATGTAAAATTCAGGATGCAGGCGTTGGAGAGGCTCAAAAGTAGTATAAAAAAATATGAGCATGAGATTGCAGAGGCACTACAAAAAGATCTTGGGAAAAGTTCTTTTGAAAGCTATATGTGTGAGACTGGATTGGTTTTAAGTGAAATTGCTTATATGCAGAATCATCTCCATAAATTTTCTAAAGAAAAAACAGTGCGTACACCTTTAGCACAATTTTATTCAAGAAGTTTTCAAAAACCGTCTCCTTACGGAGTTGTACTTGTTATGAGTCCGTGGAATTACCCACTTCTTTTGACGCTTGATCCTTTAGTTGATGCAATTGCTGCAGGAAATACTGTGATTTTAAAACCAAGTGCGTATTCCCCACATATGAGTGAATTGTTAAGTAAAATGATGAGAGAATGTTTTGATGAGAGATATGTGGCTGTTGTTACAGGTGGAAGAGAAGAGAATGCATATCTTTTGGAAGAGCATTTTGATTATATATTTTTCACCGGTAGTCAGAATGTTGGAAAACAAGTGATGCGAAAAGCGGCGGATTATCTAACACCAGTCACCCTTGAATTAGGTGGAAAAAGTCCCTGCATTGTGGATAAGTCTGCAAATATCAAACTTTCTGTGAAAAGAATTGTATTTGGTAAATATCTCAATTGTGGACAAACTTGTGTTGCGCCGGATTATATTTATTGTGACAGGGCTGTGAAGGATAAATTTGTAAAAGAATTGAAAAGACAGATTCAAAAACAATACGGAAAGAATCCACTGGAAAACAAAACTTACGGAAAGATTATCAATGAAAAACATTTTGAAAGAATTTTAAAATTAATTGATGGAGATAAGGTTGTATATGGAGGAAGATCTGATAAAGATACACTTAAAATAGAACCTACCATTCTCAATAATGTTACATTTTCAGATGCAGTTATGCAGGAAGAGATTTTTGGACCAGTACTTCCAATTTTAACCTATGATCATATTGATGAAGTAATTCGAAATATCAATACAATGCCAAAACCTCTTGCGTTGTATATATTTACGGAGAATAAAGAAATCGCTCGTAAAGTTACAAGTCAATGTGCATTTGGTGGAGGGTGTATTAATGATACGATCATACATCTTGCCACAAGTGAAATGCCTTTTGGCGGTTTTGGTGAGAGTGGAATGGGTGGTTACCATGGAAAAGCAGGATTCGATACATTTACACACTATAAAAGTATTGTAGATAAAAAGACATGGATTGATCTACCTGTAAGATATCAGCCATACAAAAAAACATATGATAGAGTTCTTCATAGAATATTGAAATAAACATGACATAGAGCCATCGGTATCACCGATGGCTCTATGTCATGTTTATTCAGATATGTAATTTATCAAGGTTTCCAAACTGGACGATCAAGCCATTTTCCATTTGTAAAATCAGGAATTGCAACAGGCATTCCACCCATGGCGATGCTTTGTTCACTAAGAGCAGTGATACACATCCAGGAAGCGGCGTCATATACATCTATTGGAACAGCAGTACCATTTTTTGCAGCATTGAAAAATGCACGAAATACAAGCCAGTCCATACCATCGTGTCCACCACGGATTCCTTCGTTGAGATAATCTCTCCACACTGGATGATCAAATTCTTGGCGATATTCATCAGCGCTTCCCCAACGTTCTTTCCATTTAAAATCGTATTTATTATCCTTTCCGTCAATAAAAAGACTGTGATTATCTTCCATATACATAGCCTTTGTTCCTTGTACATGAAAGGCTCGAGAGTATGGACGAGGAAGTGTAGTATCAAGAGTTATGCAGATTGTTTCGCCATGAGCACATTTGATGATGGTAGTAACGACATCACCTTGTGTAAATTCCATATTTGAGGCATCATAATCAGATCCCTTTTCACGTACAATGTATTCATGAAGTCCGGCAGCTTTCGAAGCGATAGAAACTAAGTTAAGCATTCGATTTCCACGATTGATATTCAGTACATTGGCGATTGGTCCAAGTTCATGTGTTGGATAATTTTCTCCGTTTCGATTTAAATAATTGCGAAAACGATAATGTCTGTTTTCACGACCAAAAGCCACTTCTTTTCTAAGATCATGCCGGTAACCACCCTGACAGTGAACAATTTGTCCGAAAATTCCCTGACGAACCATGTTAAGAACCATCATTTCATCACGGCCATAACAACAGTTTTCTAAGAACATACATTCCACACCAGTTTCTTCATAAGTGTGGATCAGTTTCCAACAGTCATCAAGAGAATAAGCTCCCCCAACTTCAACAGCAGTATATTTTCCTGCACGCATGGAATCACATGCAATATTAATATGGGAGTCCCAGGATGTCAGTATGATTACAGCATCGATTTCAGGCATTTGAAGTATATCATGGTAATCATTCGTAATAAAAGGGGCAGGCTGTCCTGCGGCTACTACAAAATCAGATCCTTTTTTCTGACGATCTTCATAGATATCACAAACAGCCAAAACATGGATCCCTTTTTGGGGAAGGATACAATTTGGAAGTAATTCGACACCACGGTTACCCATGCCAATCACGCCCACATTTAAAATTTCTTTCATATATTCACAACCTTTCTTGTAATAAATCTGTGGTGCAAAAATAATTTAAGGTGTATTTTTTCGCAGTTTTATTTTACAAAAACAGCAAAAAGTTTGCAATTACTTTTAGATTGAAATTTGGCAAGTGGATGTTTATAATGAATAATAGGTTACACTTGCAATAAGAAGGGAGAATATGAATGGCAAATTTTACAAAACAGGCGATCAAGATTTCTTTTGTAAAACTTTTAAATGAAAAAGCTTTTAATAAAATCAGTGTCCGAGATATTGTGGAAGATTGTGGTATCAACAGGAATTCTTTTTATTATCATTTTCGGGATATACCTGCTCTTGTAGAAGAAATCATCATGGAAGAAACGAATAGTCTTATTGAAAAATATCCTACATTGGATTCACTTGACGACTTTGTAGATGAATTTTACAAAGTATGTATGGAGAATAAAAAGGCGCTGCTTCATATTTTCCGTTCTGTAAACAGAGATATATATGAAGAACATGCTATGAGACTTTGTGGAGAAGTTGTAAAAAAATATTCGGATACAGCATTTAAAAACATCGATATGGATGAAAACAGGAAGCGGATCTGCATGGAAGCCAATAAGTGTATGCTGTTTGGATTCTGTATTGACTGGATATCTAACGATTTAAAGGATGAGTACATATCAGATCTACATGTGATCTGTGAAATGCTTCATGATCTTTTCGATCAGCAAAAAAATAAAAAATAGGATAAAAAATGTAAGTTGACTGCCCACTTTTTAGGCAGTCACTATTTTTTTGCCTAAAAACCGGACAGATATATATTTGCTGTCTGTTTTTTTAACAGGGTTTATGTATTGTCCATTCAAAGATAAAAACCCTATGCGTATACTTAATAATGTAAGGAACAAAAAGGAGGTGTTTCGCTATGCGTTCTGTAGCACCAATGAAAACAGCAAAAATTGGATATATCGTGATTTCCATAGTGTTATGCATTCTGGGAGTTACGCTGATTGTTTTTCCAGAGTTTTCGGCCACGTTGCTTGGAACAATCTGTGGCATTATTTTTATCGCATTTGGATGTATTAAACTTGTAGGATATTTTTCAAAAGATCTTTTTCGACTGGCATTTCAGTTTGACTTTGAATTTGGAATTCTGTTGATTGTGTTAGGAATTATTTTACTTGTACGTCCAGGTAGCCTTTTAAATTTTATATGTGTCGCTTTCGGAATCTCGGTTTTAGGTGACGGACTTTTTAAAATACGAATTGCTTTGGAAGCCAGAAAGTTTGGAATTTGTCAGTGGTGGCTGATATCAGCGATTGCTGTTGTTTCCAGTATATTTGGGCTGATTCTCATTTTCAGACCGGGTGAAGGAGGAACACTTCTTATGGTTTTCCTTGGTATTACCTTGTTATGTGAAGGTATTCTGAGTATGAGTACAGTGATCACAATGGTAAAAATTATTAATCATCAACAGCCCGATGTGATCATTGGAGAATAACAGTTACTAAAAGAAAGAGAGGAACAGATAGTATGAAATTTTCAAAAGCGGTGGTGAAGCATCGCATATTGATCGTGATTGTTACACTACTGTTAATGATTCCATCCGTTCTTGGAATGGTAGGTACAAGAATCAATTACGATATGCTTGATTATCTTCCAGAAGATATGGATACAGTAACCGGTCAGAAAGAACTTCTTAATGAGTTTGGAAAAGGTGCGTTTTCATTTATTGTAGTAGAGAACATGGAAGATAAAGAAGTTGCAAAACTGGTAAAGAAGATCGAGAAAGTAGACCATGTAGAAACTGTTTTATGGTACAGTTCTTTCGCAGATATTTCAGTACCAAAAGAGCTTCTTCCAGACAAATTATATGAGCAATTTAATACAGATGATGCCACTATGGTGGCGGTCTTTTTTGACAGCGCAACATCAGAAGATATTACGATGGATGCAATCAGAGAGATTCGTTCGGTTACAGGAAAGCAGTGTTTCGTTTCCGGAATGTCCGCGCTTGTAACAGATTTAAAAGATCTTTGTGAAAAAGAGGAACCAGTTTATGTAGGACTTGCAGTTTTACTGGCTTGTGTAGCAATGATGCTGTTTCTTGACAGCTATCTTGTGCCATTTATATTCCTTGCGTCTATTGGAATGATGATTCTCATCAACCTTGGAAGTAATTATTTCTTTGGTGAAATTTCCTATATTACAAAGGCGTTATCAGCGGTATTACAGCTTGCAGTTACGATGGATTATTCTATTTTCTTATGGCACAGCTATAATGAACAGAAAGAAAATCATTCAGACTATAAAGATGCAATGGCGGTTGCAATTCATGAAACATTTACATCTGTAGTAGGAAGTTCTATTACTACAGTAGCTGGTTTCATTGCTCTTTGTTTTATGACATTTACCCTTGGAAAAGATCTTGGTATTGTAATGGCAAAAGGTGTTCTGTTTGGAGTATTAGGATGCGTAACTGTACTTCCAGCGCTTATCCTGATTTTTGATAAACAACTTCAGAAAACAAAACACAAACCGTTGATCAAAGATATGACAAAATTTTCTAAAAAGGTCATTCATGTATTCCCTGTATTTATTATCGTATTTATACTTCTGATACCACCTGCATTCTATGGATACAAAAAGACAAATTCAGAAGTTTATTATGATATGGGAGAGTGTCTTCCAAAAGACATGAAATATGTTATAGCAAACACAAAATTGTCAGAAGAGTTTGATATTGCTTCAACACATATGATTCTTTTAGACTCTCATTTACCATCAAAAGAAGTACGTTCGATGATCCATGAAATGGAAGATGTGGACGGTGTAAAATATGTGCTTGGTCTTGAGAGTGTATTAGGATCAAAAGTTCCGGTAGAAATTCTGCCAGATAGTGTCAGAGAAGTATTGGAAAGTGACAAGTGGGAATTACTTCTTGTTAACTCAGAATATCGTGTCGCAAGTGATGAAGTAAATAAGCAGGTAGACTCCTTGAATAAGATTATGAAAAAATATGATAAGAGTGGAATGCTTATTGGTGAAGCACCATGTATGAAAGACATGATCGAAACAACAGATCGAGATTTTAAAGTAGTAAATGCAGTTTCAATTCTTGCAATTTTTGTTATTATAGCCCTTGTGGAAAAGAGTTTTTCAATTCCATTTATTTTGATTTCTGTAATCGAACTTGCAATCTTCATTAATCTGGGACTGCCACATTATTTTGGACAGTCACTTCCGTTTATTGCACCAATCTGTATCAGTACAATCCAACTTGGAGCAACGGTTGATTATGCAATTCTTATGACAACAAGATATAAGACAGAAAGAATAAGAGGGGCAGGAAAAAGAAAGTCAGTACAGACAGCACTTTCTACTTCAATTCCGTCAATCATTGTAAGTGGTATGGGATTGTTTGCAGCGACATTTGGAGTAGCTGTTTATTCAGATATTGATATCATAAGTTCTATGTGTATGCTGATGGCGAGAGGAGCAATTGTAAGTATGCTCTGTGTAATTTTCATTTTGCCGGCATTATTTATGTTATGTGACAAAGTTATATGTGCAACAACGAAACAGATGACAGGTATTTTAAGAAAAACTAAGATAAGAAATGGGGAGGTATAAGAATATGAACAAAAAATGGAAAGCTACAGTATCAGTTGTTCTTTGTGCATCTATGATTGCAGGAGGCGCAGGAATGACAACTTATGCAAAAAATAATAATGTTAAAACAGATAAAAAAGTAGTAAAAAATGTTGATACAAAACAAGATTTAGAAAAAGAAGAACATAAAAGTAATGGCGAAGTATTATATGTTTTTACAGATTCAAATGGTGAAATCAATAAAATCGTTGTAAGTGATGAAATGAGAAAACTGATCGGAAATGATATTCCGGCAGACGATGAAAATCTTTTGGGTATAAAAAAGAATATTCCGGTTCAGATTAAAGTATCTTACGAACTAGATGGAAAAGAAATCAATGCGTCTGATCTGGCAGGAAAAGATGGTCATGTTAAAATTCGTTTTGATTATGAAAATACAGAAAGAAAAACTTCAGTTGTGGATGGAAAGAAAGAACAAATGTATGTACCTTACGTTATGATTACAGGAATGATACTGGAAAATGATGTATTTTCAAATGTGAAAGTAACAAACGGAAAACTTATAGATGATGGTGATCGTACAATTATTGCAGGATTTGCACTTCCAGGAATTCAGGAAGACCTTAAGATTTCTGAGGACAAATTAGAACTTCCAGACTATATAGAAATTGAAGCAGATGCAAAACAATTTAGTATGATGGAAACTATGACTGTTGCTACGAATGAAATTTTTGGAGAAATGGATTCTTCAAAATTCAATAGCCTTGATGGATTAAAAGATTCAATGGACCAGATGACAGATGCGATGAGTCAGCTGATGGATGGTTCTGACAAACTTGCAGATGGTCTGAATAC
>JAHHTM010000159.1 GCA_020024675.1 Muricomes sp. | reverse complement strand
ATGAAAGTTAAGTGAATTTTGGCGAGTACTATTACAATTTTAATTGACCAGAACACTGATTGCAGTTTAAGTCCGGTTTTTTCGGCTAAACCTGGCACGGGCCCCGGTTTTTCGGCCTCCGTGACAGGTTTTCATCTTTTCACTAATTAGATGCTGCTCCATTCTCTGGTTCCTCATTTTTTATCATGCCTTTCGCCCTTTTCTTTTAGCCAGTCCTTGTGTAATCTCTTATTTTCATTTCCTTCTCATGAATATCCCGGCATCACCACGCATATATTTGTCTTAACATAAGTTTAAGGAGCAGTATTTTAATTATGAAGGATTACATAGAAGAAAGGGTACTTGAACTTGCACACTATATCGTCTCTACAAATTCGACAGTAAGAGCGACTGCAAAAAAATTCAAGGTCAGTAAAAGTACCGTACATAAAGATGTAACAGAAAGACTTCAGGAAATAAGTCCTTCTTTAGCAACAGAAGTAAAAGCGGTGTTGGAAATCAACAAAGCCGAAAGACACATTCGTGGCGGTATGGCTACAAAAGAGAAATATACACATATGCATGAAAAGGAATCTATTTGAAAATTCTCTGTTACTTTTTTTATAAATCAATGGACATTTTTTACAACTACTTTATAATATAAAATAGATTGAACCAAACAGGAGGATTGAAATTATGATTTATTTTAGAAGTGACTACAGTCAGGGTGCACATCCCAAAGTTCTTGATGCACTGATTAAAACAAATGAAGAACACACAGATGGATATGCTCTTGATCCACATAGTGAACACGCTGCACAGATGATTAAAGATTTAATCGGAAGACAGGATTGTGAAGTATATATGATGGTTGGTGGTACCCCTACAAATATTATTACCATTGCTTCAGCTCTGAAACCTTGGGAAGCTGTTGTTGCTCCAAGAACAGGTCATATTTATCGTCATGAATGTGGCGGTGTCGAAGCTTCCGGTCACAAAATTATTCCAATGAATCCAATAAACGGAAAGCTTACACCTGCGCTTATAGAAGAAGCATGGTTAGAATATGAAGACGATCATACAGTAATTCCTAAAATGGCATACATTTCAAACACAACAGAATTAGGAACAGTTTACACAAAAGCGGAGCTGGAAGCCTTAAGCAAATGCTGTAAAAATCACGATATGTACCTTTATATGGACGGTGCAAGACTGGGCGCAGCGCTTACAAGCGATGAAGCGGATTATACAATTAAAGATATTGCTCAGCTTGTTGATGCATTCTATATCGGTGGTACAAAAAACGGTGCGCTATTAGGCGAAGCGGTAATTATATTAAACGAAGAAATCAATGATCACTACAGATGGATGATTAAGCAGAATTGTGGTATGCTTGCTAAAGGCAGACTTATCGGTGTTCAATTTGAAGCTCTTCTTGATGGCGGAGAAAACAGTATTTTCTTTGAAATGGCTGCTCACGAAAATAAGATGGCGAAAAAGTTAAGAGAAGGTATCACAGCTCTTGGATATTCTTTCAGTGGAACATCTACAACAAATCAGATTTTCCCAATTTTCCCTACAACAATGGTAAGAGAGTTAGAGAAAGACTTCTTCTTCTATGACTGGGAGGGTTACGGCGATGATCAGCGTGTAATCAGACTTGTTACATCATGGGGAACAAAAGAATCCGATGTTGATGCATTCTTAGAAGCAATTAAAAAATTCTAACGACAATTAAAATTTAAAATCAAGTTTAATATACTGGCTTTTAAAGTCAGTATATTTTTTTCTGCTCTTGTTGTCTTGAAATAAATATAGTATAATTCCTAATAATATTATCAATTTAAGAAGGAGGGCTTATGGAAAGACCGGAAAAAGCTGTATCACTACATCATCATGGATATAACTGTGCACAATCTGTGGCCTGTGCATTCTGTAATATTCTTAACGAGAACGAAGAAACCGTATTCAGACTGACTGAAGCTTTCGGCGCAGGTATGGGTTGCACAAAAACATGCGGGGCAGTAACTGCGATGGGCATTGTTATAGGTATGAAAGAGTCCGATGGTAATTTAGATAAACCAGGGACAAAAGGAAAATCCTATAAACTGATGAAACAGGCTATTAAAGAATTTGAATCCATGAACGGTTCAATTATATGCAGTGAACTAAAAGGAATTCATACAGGCACCATGCTTAGAAGCTGTGACGGCTGTGTAAATGATGCTGTAGAAATTTTAGATAGATTATTGTTTGATCCAAATGAAGAAAAATAAAGGATGCTGTAACTGATTTGTATCTCCTTTACTGGGCAAAACCGGTAAAGGAGTACACATCAAAACGGCATCCTTTTTCTTTAGTTTGAGTTCTTCAGCGCTTTTATTACAGAACTGAATTTAGGTGTTGTTCCATAAAGTAATACACCTACTTTATATATCTTGGCTGCAATCACACCTGTGCCAAACATAGATACAATTAAAATTCCAATAGATAGCAGAATCTGATAAGTAGGAACACTTCCCATAGCAATTCGTACAAACATGGCTATTGGCGATGTAAACGGAATATAGGAACAGATCTGCATTGCTATATTGTCTATGTTTCCTGAACTCATGGAAAATACTACAACAAGAAAAGCAATAATGAAAATCATTGTAATAGGCATTACCAGAGTATTAATTTCTTCAACTTTTGAAGCTAGTGAGCTGACTGCTCCGTATAAAAAACCGTATATGAGAAATCCCAGTATAAAGAAAATTACCATATATAACAATAGCATCGGTGAGATATCAAATATAGAAGTTACAATAGGATTATCCTCCCATCCGTCCCCCATAAATCTGAAAAGCAATAAGGATGACCCGAATATGGCAATCATCTGAATCAACCCTGCAAGACAGGATGCAATAACTTTACCAAACATCATATTTACCGGTTTTGCACTGGTTATCAGAACTTCCATTGCTCTTGAACTCTTTTCTGAGGCTACACTGGTTGCAACCATTTGTCCATAAAGAAGAATAACCATATATAGGGCAAAAATCATAATATATGTATAGAAAAAATTCTGCATTTGATCTTTCCCAAGCTTTTCTATATGGGACTCCGGTCTGTAAGACATCACCTGTGTGATTTCCGAACTTTTCATTCCGCCTGCTGTCATAGCCTGCACTTTATACATATTCCCCATTATTTCATCTGCAATTTCTTTGTTGGTATCATACATGGAAATATCATTAACATAATATGTATACGAGGCCATATCGTTAATTTCAAATGCACACTCTGCTTTTTCATTAGCAATCTGTCTTTTTATCCATTTACTATCTTTATCTGTAACTTTTACATCATATCCTTTAAAAGTTTCTGAAAAAGCATTTTCAACATCCTGCATATCTGTAGCAATAAGCATTACCGGCTTCTTCTCATCATCCGATTTATCCGTTTTAGTAAAGATTCCCTTAATATCAGGAATCAGCATAACTACTGCAATAAGTAAAACAATGACTATTGTACTCCCCACAAAAACTTTATTTCGAAAGTAATTACTCAGTTCAAAGTTAAATATCGTTCTAAACTGTTTCATTATCTTCTCCCTTCTCCTGATTCCCTGCATATTCTACAAATATATCGTTCAATGTCGGTTCATATACTTTTATCTCATCTATATCATAACGTGAAGTAATATCTTCCATAACTGATTTTTTCAACTGGGCATCAGGCAAAACGAGTAAAACCGTTCTCTCGTCTATGCGTTTCGTGTTTTCTCCAAAATCCTCGATAAGTTTCTCACTTTCCTCAGTTCTAATCACCAGCTTGTTTCTATCATAATTATGTTTTATCTCATATAAATCTCCTGAGAGCACAATCTTTCCTTTGTTAAGAATAGCGATATCGTCACAGAACTCTTCTATATAATTCATTTGGTGACTGGAAAAAAGTACAATTTTCCCCTTATGTATTTTTTCCTTAACAACAGACTCCAATATCATGGCATTTACCGGATCAAGTCCTGAGAAAGGCTCATCAAGAATTACGATGTCCGGATCGTGTGCAATTGCTGTGATAAGCTGAATTTTCTGCTGGTTTCCTTTTGAAAGGGTTTCAAGA
>JAHHTM010000158.1 GCA_020024675.1 Muricomes sp. | reverse complement strand
AAGCCTACAAAGCCGCCATCCGCAAACTCAAAAAGGAACTGTACAGCAAAGATTATGGTAGATGGCTGGAAATGCAGTGCGCCATCCAATCCGCCCAGCAAGAAGCACAAGCCTACTGTGGGTATATTACACCACAAACCACATGGATCGATGAGAAAGATATCATAGAGCGGTTTCTCTGTGAGGTTTGGATGCTAATCAAAGTACATGAGATATTGTGGGAGGCACTGGAACAATCGCCAAAAGGAGAATTATGAAATGGAATATCAAAATTTTATTAAGTTTGATTACTTCCCTAAATCGGCACTCGAAAGACTCAATCAACTTGGGACGATCCAAATTGCAAATGATAGTCTATTCACTGGAATATTGTTTGAGTCATCATCAATTACTCTTTTTTTCAAGGATTGCGAATTAAACGAAGAAACTATCATTGCGATGGCACAACGCAAAATATATACTCTCCTTTTAAGTTCACTCGCAAATGGCGGTAATACCAGCAATTTTTCCATGTCTGTAAGCGAACTTCAGTTAGGAAGTACCCCTGTTCGAAAATTTGTATATTTAAGATCAACCATTGGAATTTCTACAGATTTTTCAGTTCAAGCTGAAATTTTTCAAAATGGAAAAAATCTATCAGAAGATGAATTGACGGAACTTCATATTGCCAATCAACGTGAAACTGCGCAAAGAATTATCAGCGAGGCATCTTACATGAATTTTGAGGATGACCAATTCAACACATTCTCAGCTATATTTCAGATTTCAGACCCAGTAATTAAATACTTTGTGCTGTATTCTTGGCTAGTTGAACTATGCCCTAACGCACACGGAAATGGATCACAAAGAGAATCTGAAACTTTCATTGCAAATACGCAGGCCTACACTGCAATCAGCCGAGTGCAACGAACACGAAAAAAAGATAATGGTGAGGATGTTACTGAAGACATCTTTACTCATCTACGCAATCTGATTGGGCATTCTATTAATGACTGTCTATGCATGGACGATAAAGTCGTTATTAATGATTTAGTATCTTATACGCCACCGTTGATTCGTATTATAATTGAAAAGTTACAGCAATAATGAGAAAGCATTCCTATAAGCTTGCATAAGTTTTTTCACAATACATCTTTCGAAAAAATGCATTAAACCTATTCAAAGATAAGGAGTATCAAATGGAAAAGCAATGTAAAACTTGCGAATTTAATTTCAACGGCATTTGTGCTGGTTCTGGTGGCATATACAAATATGGTGAAGCAATTAGTGATGACACGAAAATCTGTGAAGGTTGGAGTGGGAATCTTAAATTCTTTATGAATGAAATTGCAACTGCACCACCTTTCTTAAGAAACGCTTACAATAGTTGTAGCATTGCATATTCTGAATTCATGCAGAAAGCTGATGATTTTAAAGCTGGTAAATCCGTGCCACTTCATATCTTTGATGCTATTAAATATATATATGGACTTAGTATGGTTGACATCGCAGTTCTTTTAGATGTCACATATGGTGTTGTTTATAGAGCCAAAACAAAAGGCTTTGTCTCAAAAAGGATCTCACAATTTTCTGATGCGTTATGCATACCAGAAGAGTTTTTGTTCAATGTCACGACCACTGATTTTGATCAGTTGCTAGAATGCAAGAAAAATTTTTTTGCTCAACCCCATATCAATGATATTTTAGAGTCTATGCCAGATTGGAAAATGCAATTGGCACAGGTCATTAGCCAACTTTATGTACACTGTCCAATGCATATTGCCAAAACAATAGCACGTGTGGATAACCTCTATTGGGAAAGTCGCTTTGCAATGACGAGGTACACTGAAAGCGAACAGACTCTTATCCACTATGTTACAAGAAACGCTAAAAGCAATATGTCTATTCATAGACTAGAGTATTCTTTGGATATCGGATGTCACCCTCGTATGCATACAAGTATGTCCAAAGAAAGTCATTGATATATGTTTTCTTTCATCAAGTTCACATCAATCCATATATTTAAATTCCATTACTGATATCACAAAGGCATTAAATTTTCTGTTGGTTCCTTTGTGATTTTATGATATACTAAGTCTAAGATTTAAGAATATTTTGGAATAAAGCTATTACTAGCTACTACAAACGCTCTATTCATCACAAATTTTGTTTTTGGTAATTGCTTTTATTTCAACCAGGAAGTGAACTTATGAGTTATTGCCGTTCGCAACTTGATAAAGATAATTTTAAATGGTTCAAAAATGACGGCTCACGCAATTCCTTGGTAGGTATTACAACTGAAAGCGGAAATATTCGTGGTGTCTTTCCTTGCGATATTCAGTTCACCTATCCTATAACCGCTTTTGTAGGTGAAAATGGTTCTGGTAAAACAACAATGCTTGCCTTAGCTGCATGTGCTTTTCATAATGATGATACTTTTCACCAATTTTCTAGAAAAAAGAGTTATTTTACATATGGTGATTTTTTCACATTTTCTGCTGAAGAGACTGGCCTACAAGGAATAAAAATCACATATACAATACGTCAACTTGAAGCTGGAAACACTGTTGATAAACCTAACATTCGTCGTAAAAAGCCAAGTGGAAAATGGAACGACTTCAATACCCGACCATTTCGTAATGTGATTTACCTTGGCATTCACCGTATTGTCCCTCCTTCCGAAAGTTCTGCACATCGTTCTTATCGCAATCATTTTAAGCAAAGCGACATTTCAGAACCCATTTTATCCAAAGTTAAAACAATGGCAGGTCGCATTTTTGGCCGTAACTATTCTGCCCTGAAAATTTTACTTCGGAATACCTATCGATTATTTGTCGTAGAAAGAAATGATTTTACCTATTCTGGTTTTAACATGGGCGCTGGCGAGAACGCTGTCATCTCTATCTTGTTAGACTTATTATTAGCTGGTCCTGGTGCGTTGATGGTTATTGATGAAATTGAGCTAGGATTGCACGCTAAGGCTCAAAAAGAATTCATTCAAGTCCTGAAAGAAATTTGCAGTGATCAGAAATGCCAAATTATTTGCTCTACACATTCATCTATTGTTCTAAACTCCTTACCTCCAGAGGCACGCTTCTTTATCCAAAATCAGAATTCTCAAACCATTATTACTCCGCAAATCAGTGCTGAATTTGCCTTTGGAAAGCTTGCTGGACAAAACACTCAAGAACTCGATGTTTTTGTGGAAGATTCTGTTGGCAAATCTATCTTACAGAATATTCTACCAAAGAACCTGCGAGAACGCGTTCAAATCTATGATATTGGCTCTGACCAAGCCGTCTTAAAACAGGTTGCCGCACATTATCGCGAAAAGAAAATCAATTTTATTGCATTTTTAGATGGCGACAAGCGAAACACTCATCAATCCCAGATAGCTACTGTCAAAAAACATCTTGAATGCAGAATAGACAGCGACGATGTATTTTGTTCAATAATAGACAAGCGTTTATGCTACATTCCTGGCAATGAATGGCCTGAACGTAGCCTTTTGCAGTACATCAAAAAAGTTTCTGATAAAACAGAGCTTATATCACGATGGTCTATTTCTACGACTGATGATATAAACTCTTTTTTGGAACAAGCCTTATTGGCAGAAAAGCATGATGAATTTTTTCGGCTTGCCGAACTATTAGCTGATGACGAGTCCGCTATCCGAAATGATTGCATCAAATTTTTCAGAACTTCTTATCCTGATTTGTGTAATTCTGTTTGTAGCGCTATTGAGGTAATTTTAAATTCTGTTTAATACTATTTTCTTATATCTAATCTCACATATGTTTCACCAAGGTGACATCACCTTTAGGATCTAGTACCTCCGGTGTGCAGGTTCGATTCCTGTTACCCGCACCAAAAAGCACCATTCAGTTTGAATGGTGCTTTTTATTTTATGGGTATGCGCGGGATTTGAACCCATCTAAATCCAGACTGCCGGTGGGAGCACTGGTGGATCCTATATTTTGTCTGCGGTAAAATGCAAATCAAATCCCTCTCATTCCGCCTCAAAAGAGACGATCTTTGGATCGTCTCTTTACCTTTTCTGTAAAAAAAGTTTTAATATGAAGCAGGGCGGATTCCCGATGCAACAGCATATACCAAAGCCGTACACTTCCGATATCC
>JAHHTM010000157.1 GCA_020024675.1 Muricomes sp. | reverse complement strand
GCTTTAAATAAGACATTAGAGACATATCCGGTGTTTTTATCAGTAATGAGAAAAGGAGTGTTCTGGCATTATCTGGAAAAAAGCAGTCTTCGTCCGATTGTAAGAGAAGAAGATAAAGATCCATGTAGCAGCCTATATATTCATGATAAAAAAGCGCTTCTTTTTGAAGTAACCTATTATGGAAAACGAATAAATTTTGAAGTGTTTCATGCGCTGACAGATGGAACAGGAGCCACAGAATTTTTGCGGGAACTGGTAAAAAATTATCTTTATTTAAGTCACAAAAATGAAGGCCTGGAAAATGTTTCACTTATAGATGAGAATATTACTATACAGGATCAAGAATGCGACGGATTTTCCAAATACTATACAAAGGTAAAAAAGAAAAAACAAAAAAAACTAAAGGCATATCAGATCAGCAAGCCAAAGAAAGAAAATGGACCACTTAAAATCAACGAAGCTACATTATCGGTAAAGGAAGTGTTGTCAAGGTCCAGAGAGCTAGGAGTGTCTATGACAGTTTTCTTAACGACGGTGTTTTTGCTCGCAATCCATAGAGAAATGACGAAAACACAAGAAAAAAGTCCGGTAGTATTGATGGTTCCCGTTAATTTACGTAAATTTTTTCCATCAGATTCTATGCTGAATTTTTTTAATTATATTACTCCGGGATATGATTTTGGAAAAGGAAGTGGAAGCTTTGAAGATGTACTGATAAAGGTTAAAAAATATTTCGAAGAAGAATTGACTGTTGAAAAAGTTGCGGATCACATGAACGAACTTATTGCATTGGAGGTACATCCATTACTGCGTCTTACGCCATTGGAGATTAAAAATATAGGCATACGCGCTGGGGCAAAATATGCGGAACGAGATGTAAGTGCAGTCTTTTCTAACATGAGTGTGATAAAAATGCCGGAAGAATATGAATCGTATATTGAACGTTTTGGAGTCTACACAAATACTCCAAAACTAGAACTTTGTATGTGTTCTTTTAAGGATAAAATATCATTAGGATTTACGTCGAGATTTGATACGTTAAATATTCAAAGAAGTTTTTATGAAATTTTAAAACAACAGAGGATTACAGTAACAAAAGTTGAACCGGAATTTCCGGATACAAGAGAACAGTCTGAAAGAGAAAGAAAACTGTTTCGATTGTATTCTTTTTTGTGTCTTATGTTGGTAGTCTGTTCCATAGCAGTTGAGGTGAGTTTTCATCCGACTACCAGGTGGTCACTATTTGTTGCAGGAGGAGTTGCCAGTATGTGGCTGACAACATCGATGGCATATAAAAAACGACATAATCTTTTAAAGAATGGAATGTGGCAGTTGCTGATCTTATCGGTGGGAAGTGTTTTGTGGGATGCGTTTACCGGATGGCACAGATGGTCTGTGAATTTTGTGATCCCGGTTTTAAGTATGTTGATTCTTGTATGTATGTTCCTTGTTTCAAGAGTAAGAAAGGATACGGCAAGGGAATACATGATTTATTTCGTTATGGAATGTATTTTTGGAATAGCAGTACCACTACTTCTTATTCTGACACAAGTAGTAAAATGGACACTTTTAAGTAATCTGTGTATTGTCGTCAATCTACTGTTTCTTGCAGGAATTATTATTTTCAAAGGAAAAGAATTTAAAGAGGAAATGCACAAGAAGTTTCATGTGTAAGATTTCATTGTATTGCAACCATATCTTGTGGTATTATGGATATATATGTAAATCTTTAAAGGAAGGGTATGAGATATGAAAATTCTGATTAAAGAAGGTCATGTGGTTGATCCCTTGACAGGACTGAATGGACAAAGTGATGTTCTTATTGAAAATGATCGTATTGTAAAAGTAGATAAGAACATATCAGAAGCGGCAGATCAGCTGATCGAAGCATCAGGCTGTTATGTTATGCCGGGATTTATAGATCTGCATGTACACTTAAGAGATCCGGGACTTACCCACAAGGAGACGCTTACTACAGGTGGACAGGCAGCGGCTCATGGCGGTGTGACTACAGTGTGTGCCATGCCAAATACAAAGCCGGTTACAGATACAAAAGAGATGGTAGAGACTCTTCATGAGAGAGCGAAAAATGAATCTAAAGTGCATGTGATCCAGATCGGTGCGGTTACAAAAGGACAGGCAGGAAAAGAACTGGCAGATATCGCCGGAATGGCCGAAGCGGGATGCCATGCCATAAGTGAAGATGGAAAATCTGTTATGAATGCGTCTTTATATCGTCAAGGAATGAAACTTGCAAAAGAAAATGGGATTTCTGTATTTGCACACTGTGAAGACATCACCATGGTAGAAGGTGGTGTGATGAATGCAGGAGCCAAAGCGCAGGCTCTTGGAGTGAAGGGAATTACTAATTCTGTAGAGGACGTGATCGCCGCAAGAGATATTCTTCTTGCAAAAGAAACAGGAGTGCGTCTTCACCTGTGTCACTGCTCTACAAAAGACAGTGTAGAGATGATCAGACTTGCGAAAGAAGAAGGACTGAAAGTTACAGGAGAGGTCTGCCCACACCATTTTATTTTATCAGAAGATGATATTACAGAGAATAATGGAAAATTCAAAATGAATCCGCCACTTCGCTCAAAAGAAGATGTAGAAGCGTTAAAAGAAGGTCTTAAAAATGATATCATGGATGTGATTTCTACAGACCATGCTCCACATGCGGTCGAAGAAAAAGATGTACCTATGGAAAAGTCTGCTTTTGGAATCGTAGGACTGGAGACATCTGCATGCCTCACTTATACAGAGCTTGTAGATAAGGGAGTCATAAGTGTGATGCAGATGGCAGAGAAGATGAGTTATAATCCGGCTCAGATATTAGGATTAAAAGAAAAGGGTTCTATATCAGAAGGCAAGATTGCAGACATAGCAATTTTTGATCCAAGAAGAGTATATAAAATTGATGTGAATACATTTTATTCAAAAGGTAAAAACACACCATTTGACGGATATCCGGTTAAAGGTGAGGTAGTCTGCACGATTGTGGACGGAAAAATAGTATACCAAAAATAGAAAAAAGGGGAGAATTATATCATGATCAATAAGTTAGTAGAAAATATTAAAAGAACAGGAGCTCCAATCGTTGTTGGGCTTGATCCAAAACTTGAATTTATTCCAGAACATGTTAAAGCAGCTGCATACGAGAAGTTTGGCGAAACTTTAGAGGGGGCAGCAGAAGCAATCTGGCAGTTTAATAAAGAAATCATTGACAAAACATATGACCTTATTCCAGCAGTTAAGCCACAGGTAGCTATGTATGAGCAGTTTGGAGTACCGGGACTTCTTGTATTCAAAAAAACTGTTGATTACTGCAAATCAAAAGGGCTTGTAGTAATTGGAGATATAAAAAGAGGTGACATCGGTTCTACTTCAGCAGCATATGCGGTAGGACATCTTGGAAAGGTGAAAGTAGGAAACAGAGAGTACGCTCCATTCGATGAAGATTTTGTGACAGTGAATCCATACCTTGGATCTGATGGTGTAAATCCTTTTATTGATGTGTGTAAAGAAGAAAAGAAAGGTCTTTTCATCCTTGTAAAAACATCAAATCCTTCCAGTGGTGAATTTCAGGACCAGCTGATCGATGGAAAACCTCTTTATGAGCTTGTTGGAGAAAAAGTTGCAGAATGGGGAAAAGACTGCATGGGTGAAGAATACAGCTACATTGGTGCTGTTGTAGGTGCTACATATCCAGAAATGGGAAAAGTATTAAGAAAAGTTATGCCGAAGGCATTTATTTTGGTACCAGGATACGGTGCACAAGGTGGAAAAGGAAAAGATCTTGTACATTTCTTTAATGAGGACGGACTTGGTGCTATCGTAAATTCATCAAGAGGAATCATTGCAGCATACAAACAGGAAGCTTATGCAAAATTTGGTCCAGAGAACTTCGGAGAAGCTTCAAGAGCAGCTGTTGAAGATATGATCGCAGATATCAGAGGAGCACTTGAAAACAGATAAGTTTGTATAGCAAAAGGAGTAGTAAAATGGCTGAAAAACAAAAAGAAACAGCACAGGTATTTTCTCAGGAATGTATCGCGGAAAATATCTACAGCATGTGGATTACATCTGAGCATGTGGCGGATTATGCAGTACCAGGAC
>JAHHTM010000156.1 GCA_020024675.1 Muricomes sp. | reverse complement strand
GTATCTCTACACAAGACCTATGACTTTTGGAAATATCACAGCAAGTCTTCAGGAAATGAGAGTTTATGATCTTAATGGAAATTATCAAAATGCTGTGGTTCAGGCAACGAACAGTGGAAATCCTACATGCTTTTCATTCCAGTTACCACATGCAGAAAACTTTATAAAAGTCCAAGTGAATCCACATGTAGAGATGATGGGAAATCAATTTTTGGATGCAAGACTTAAAGTAAACTATAATACATTAACAAGAATTTCAAAAGATGCAGATGATGCAAAGATTAATGTGTTACAGGCAAGTTCTGGTACTCCGAAAACAGGTGATTATGCAACAGTAGATTTTTATGTGATGCTGATGTGCATTTCATTTGTTGTTGCAGGAACACAAATTTACAGAAAAAAGTTCTATAAGGAGAAATAATAAATGCGAAAAAAAGCAGGAGCTTTTATAATGTCAGCTTTACTGGTGGCAACTTCCCTTACAGTAAATGCAATGGATAATGGAGCTTATCTGGCATCAGTACAAACATCTTATGCAAACCCGGATACAGGTGAAACAGTAGATGGTGGAACCAATATAGCATTAGGCGATAGTATGTGCGAGAGTATCGTGGACGACCAGGTCTTGATCGAAAAAACAGATAATAAGATGTATGTAACAGTCGGTCTTGGTCTTATGTCAAATGTCAGTGAAGTATCCATGCAGGTTGTAAATGATAAAGGTGAATTTCGTGATGTTGAACTTACATTAACAGGAAATTGTGAGAGAGATAACGACACATGTAATCACTATCGATTTGAGATGGAACCTGACGATAAATATTTCAGTCCAATCATGTTTGTTACTCCAATGGGAAGAGATGTACAGTTTTTTGTGAGCATAGATTATAATTCTATACAAGAAGGAACAGGCAACTTCCAAAGTGAGATGCTCGAGAAAAAAGCAGAAACTAAAAATGATAAAGTCAAAGAAAAGTCTTCGGATACATCACAGAAAAAAGAGCAAGTAAATAAACAGAACGATAAAGATAATACGAGTAGCAATAAAGTATGGATTGCAACAGGGGGTGTGTTAGTTATCATAGCAGGAGCGACATTGATTATTATGAAAAAAAGGAGAAAATAAGCGATGAAGGGATCAAAAATAATGTGCCTGATAGGTGCTTGTATCCTTTTGACTGGATGTGCAGTAAAGGATCAACCCAAAGGTGATGCACAGAATCCTAGAATTGTAGCTACATCTGTAGCAACTTGTGAAATATTGGATCGACTTTCAGTAGACAACGTAATAGGAATTCCTGATACACAAAGCTATGTGGTGCCGGAAAGGTATGACAAAGTTGAAAAGATCGGTTCACCAATGGCTCCTAATATGGAAATTGTAAAATCATTAGATCCAACGATTATATTATCTCCGAATTCTCTTGAAGGAGAATTAAAACCAAAATATGACGCGATACAGACAGAATCTTATTTTCTTGATTTGAAAAGTGTTGAAGGTATGTATAAATCAATACAGGAACTTGGAAAAATGTTCGATAAAGAAAAAGAAGCAAAAAAGCTTATTGATGAATTTGAAGAATTTAAATCCAATTACCTGAAAGATACTGAAAACAAAGAAGTACCAGATGTGCTTATTCTAATGGGACTGCCAGGTTCCTATGTTGTAGCAACAGAGAGTAGCTATGTAGGAAGCTTGGTAAAAATGGCTGGTGCAAACAACGTATATGGAGATGGAGAAGGGCAGGATTTCGTTAATGTAAATACAGAAGACATGCTTGAAAAAGATCCCGACATTATATTACGTACTTCTCATGCTATGCCAGAGCAGGTAAAAGCGATGTTCAGTGAAGAATTTAAGACGAATGATATATGGAAACATTTCAGAGCTGTGCAAAACGAAAAGCTTTTTGATTTGGATCATGAAAAATTTGGTATGAGTGCAACATTTCGGTATCCGGAAGCATTGGAAGAATTAAAACCCATTTTATTTCCATAAATAGAAACAAAGTAAAAACGGAAGGAGCTTTTATGAGCTGCCTTCCGGTTTTTATAAGAGGAGGAAACTAATTTGATAAGCAAGAAAAGAAAAAGTTTGTGCTTTATAATAACAATTGTATGTCTTTTTATATTATTTCTTGTAGCAGTAAATACAGGCAGTATTAAAGTGACGCCCGTTGAATTATTCAGAGGACTTTTTATAGAATATGATCAAAAAGTAAGTGCTATTTATGATTTGAGATTACCAAGAATACTGATTGCTATTGTAGGTGGAGCTGCGATAGCAGTGTCAGGTGTGTTACTACAGGCAGTTATGAAAAATCCAATGGCTGATCCTGGAATCATCGGAATTAGTTCAGGAGCTAGTCTGACAGCAGTGTTGGTGACTGCCTTTATGCCAAAGTTGTTTTTTTATACACCATTGTTTGCATTTATTGGTGGAATGGCAGCTTTTTTGATTGTATATGGACTTTCATGGAAAGAAGGTTTGTCACCTGTCAGGATTATTCTCGTAGGAGTTGCTGTAAATACAATGTTTACCGGAATTATGAATGCATTTAACAGTGGTACAGGAAGTACAAATTCCGGTGTAGCCAGTATTGTAAATGGTAATATAACAATGAAAACATGGAATGATTTTTATATGATTACTATTTATACAATAGTGGGCTTAATATTTGCACTGTTCTTTTCTGAAAAGTGTAATCTGCTGGCACTGGAAGATAAAACAGCAACAGGGCTTGGAATCCATGTGAACAGAAACCGCATATTAGTATCTTTGATAGCGGTTTTGCTGGCTGCAATTTCTACTGCAGTGGTTGGACCAATCAGTTTTCTGGGACTTATAGTTCCTCATATTTCAAGAATTTTAGTAGGAAGTAATCACAAGACACTTCTTCCATATACAATGTTGCTAGGTGCATTTGTTTTTCTGCTTGCAGATACAGTAGGAAGACTGATCGCGCAGCCATACGAAATAAGTGCTTCTGTGATCATGGCAGTGGTTGGTGGGCCATTCTTTATCATATTGTTGAAAAGGTCAGGAAAAAATTATGGAAAGTAATATATTTAGTGTAAAAAATCTTTCGTTTTCTTATGGAAAACATTTAGTAATTAAAGATATAAATTTTGAAATAGAAGAGGGAAAAATAACCACACTGATTGGGGCGAATGGATGTGGAAAGTCTACGTTATTTAATTTAATGACAAGAAGTCTGAAACCAGATCAGGGAAAAATTATGCTTGGTGGACAAAATATTAATGACATGAAGTTGAAAGAATTTGCAAGAAAAGTTGCAATCGTACATCAGTATAATACGGCACCAGATGATCTTAGTGTGGAAAAATTAGTTTCTTATGGAAGAATTCCTCATCAGAAAATTGGAAGAAAAGAAGATGCCAAAGAAGAAGAAAAAATAAGGTGGGCAATGGAAATTACGAATACGTGGAAGTATAAGGATAAACTGGTTTCTTCACTTTCAGGAGGACAAAAACAAAGAGTTTGGATCGCTCTAGCACTTGCACAAGGTACAAAAATATTGTTTTTAGATGAGCCTACAACATATTTAGATATCAGATATCAGATTCAGATTTTAAAACTGATAAAAAAATTAAACCGGGAATATAGAATCTCGGTTATAATGGTTCTGCATGATATCAATCAAAGCATTTATTATAGTGATCAGATTATTGCAATGAAAAATGGCGAAATCGTGGCAACAGGATGTCCTGAAAAAATAGTAGAGCCAAAATTGATAAAAAAAATATATGGAGTAGATCTAGATCAAATCCATTTCAATAACAGATCATTTGTTATTCCTGTTTAACAAGAAAAGAAGCTGTCCTTTTACATATGCCAGATAAGGAAGTAATTCAGAAAACACGAAATACGTATTCATCTGGTGTTACTGAGCTGATTTACACATAATGATCTATCAGGGGTAATCCTTCGGGATTGCCCTTGATTTTTGCCGTCAAAAGGTATCCTTTAGAGAATCGCATTCCCTTTTCGCAACAGGAAATCCCATGGCTCCTGAAAATAGTTATCAAAATTTATCCAACACTTAAATGGGAGGGGAACACGTATGGAAATTAGACGTTTGCTACAAGAAATGCACACCATTGAAAATCTGAAAAATGCAACAAGACATTCATGG
>JAHHTM010000155.1 GCA_020024675.1 Muricomes sp. | reverse complement strand
ATCATGAATATTGTGGAACAAGGAGATCATATTATATGTGCATCAGCGCTTTATGGTGGTACATATAATTTATTTGCACATACAATTAAAAAAATGGGAGTAGATGCAACGTTCGTTGATCCAGACTGTACAGAGGAAGAATTACAGGCAGCTTTCCGTGAGAATACAAAAGCAGTATTTGGAGAAACTATTGCCAATCCTGCATTAGTTGTACTTGATCTTGAAAAATTTGCAAATGCTGCACATGAGCATGGTGTACCATTTATTGTAGACAATACATTTGCATCGCCTATTAATTGTCGTCCAATTGAATGGGGAGCAGATATTGTTACACATTCTACTACCAAATACATGGACGGACATGCTACATGTGTTGGAGGAGCAATTGTTGATAGTGGAAATTTTGACTGGGAAGCACATGCAGAAAAATTCCCAGGTCTTACAGCGCCAGATGAAACATATCATGGCATTGTTTACACACAAAAATTTGGAAAACTTGCATACATTCAGAAAGCAACTGCTCAGCTTATGAGAGATTTGGGTTCGATCCAGTCTCCACAGAATGCGTTTTTACTTAATATTGGACTAGAAACACTTCATCTTCGTATGCCACGTCATTGTGAAAATGCATTAAAAGTAGCAGAATATTTGAAAAATCATGAAAAAGTAGCATGGGTATCTTATCCGTCTATGCCTGGAGACAAGTACTATGATCTTGCACAGAAATATATGCCAAATGGAACTTGTGGAGTTCTTACATTTGGTTTAAAAGGTGGAAGAGACGCTGCTGTTGAAATGATGGATAAATTGAAAATGGTTGCAATTGTTACACATGTTGCAGACGCAAGAAGTTGTGTGCTTCATCCGGCAAGTCATACACATCGCCAGATGAATGAAAAAGAATTGTTGGAAGCAGGTGTTCAGCCTGATCTTATCAGATTCAGTGTTGGAATTGAAAATGTTGATGATATAATTGCTGATGTAGAACAGGCATTACGTTAGATTAAATGGTGTGAGTGTATAAAATGATATGCATTCACACCATTTTTAGATATGAAGTATATTTTTCCTAAGCTTTTCCGATACTAATTGCAAAATCAACTTAATTAGGAAGGTAAAGCTAATGGAAAAAAGTGAGGAAATTAAGGAAACTGGAACAGCTTGTTTAGAAGGAACGAAAAAAAATCATAAGATTCAACTTATTACGATAATAGGTGAAATTGAAGGGCATGAAGCTACTGCCCCTAATACAAAAGCGACAAAATATGAACATCTGATTCCAAGATTAGCGGAAGTAGAAGATGATGAAGAAATTCAAGGAGTTTTAATTATATTAAATACTCTTGGCGGTGATGTAGAAGCAGGACTATCAATTGCGGAAATGATTGCAACATTAAGTAAACCTACTGTTTCATTGGTACTTGGAGGAAGTCATTCTATAGGAGGTCCACTGGCTGTTTCCGCAGATTATTCATTTATAGTGCCAAGTGGAACAATGATTATTCATCCAGTTCGTTCAAACGGAACTTTTATAGGTGTTATACAAAGCTTTAAGAATATGGAGAAGACACAGGATCGAATTGTTGATTTTATTGTAAATCATTCTAAAATCTCAAAAAAACGTTTAGAAGAGTTGATGCTAAATCCGGCACAACTAGTAAAAGACGTTGGAACACTTCTTGAAGGGGAAGAGACAGTAAAAGAAGGAATAATAGATGAAGTTGGAGGTATTAGTCAAGCATTGAAAAAACTTCATGAAATGATAGATACTGAATAAGCACAGAAATTTATAATGACAGATGTATGAAAAAATGATATAGTATGAATATGTATGTTCAGAATTAAGGGGGAAGTATAATGGCTTCTAAGAGTACAAACAGAAAAAAAACTACAAAACGTAAGCCCCAGAAAAAGCAACAGAACTTCGCACTTAAAAATGAAATTATTATTTTTGCGATTTTGGCGGTATGCATATTACTTGTTTTAAGTAATTTTGGAGTTGGTGGAATTGTTGGGGAGGCAGTTTCATCCGTATTGTTCGGGTTAACAGGAGTACTAGCATATATTCTGCCATTTGTAATTTTTGGTGTGTCTGCCTTTGCAATATCAAATAAAGGCAACACACATGCTTACATAAAGATAGTAGCAACAGTTATTTTGTCATTGATGCTTATGGCATTTTTGGGCTTGGTTGTGGATCCTTTTGATAAGGATATGAGTATTTTTGAGTACTATACAATGTCCAGTCAGCATCAACATGCAGGAGGATTGCTAGGAGGAAGTATCATAAAAATATTGTGTCCGCTTATAGGAATAGCCGGTACATATGTTGTAATTGTGATTATGATTATTATCTGCGCAATTCTTATTACAGAAAGGTCTCTTCTTATTCCACTGCAGCATAAGGGGAAAAAAGCGTATGAAGATGCAAAGAAAAAAACGGAAACATCTAGAATCAATCACAAAAAGAAAAAAGAAGAACGTAGAGATCAAAAAGAGCGTGAACGTAGTGTTGCAAGACGAATGGATCATAAAGTTTCTGGTGTCACATTCGATACAACACTAGTTGCTGATTCAGACAAGAAGAAATCGCCTGACGTTAAAGAGCTTATACCGGAAGATATGGAGTCTCCACTTGAACTCCAAGATCAGTTATTTGATGATTTTGTGATCAACAGAACAGAGCACGAGGAGAAAAAAACAGACACACCATCTGGAGTAACAGAATTATTCTCTGATTACCAAGTGGAAGAAAAAATAGAATCAGAAATTGAACAGCCAGAAGAGAATATAGCAAGTAAGCGAATAACAAAAGAGAGTCAGGAAATTGTCGAGGCTGAAAAAGCAGAAGTTGAAAAGAAAATTGAAGAACACGAAACAAAGCCGCTTGTAGCTTATAGTGCACCGCCAATTTCTTTGTTAAAAAAAGGTAAAAAATCAGCTGGTGATTCAGATTCTCATCTACGTGGAACAGCTCTGAAACTAGAACAGACACTTCAAAATTTTGGGGTGGGGGTTCATGTTACAAATGCAAGTTGTGGGCCATCTGTTACAAGGTATGAACTTCAGCCGGATCAGGGCGTTAAAGTGAGTAAAATTGTAGGACTTGCGGATGATATCAAGCTTAATCTGGCAGTGACGGATTTAAGAATTGAAGCTCCAATTCCTGGAAAAGCGGCAGTAGGTATTGAAGTTCCTAATAAAGAGAATACTGCAGTCATGCTAAGAGATCTGATCGATACATCTGAGTTTAAAAACAATAAAGCAAGCATTCCATTTGCAGTTGGAAAAGATATTGCAGGAAAGACGGTTGTTGCAGATATTGCAAAAATGCCACATCTTCTTGTAGCTGGTGCTACAGGATCTGGTAAGTCTGTTTGTATCAATACACTTATAATGAGTATTATTTATACATCAAATCCAGAAGATGTAAAGTTGATCATGGTAGACCCCAAAGTAGTTGAGTTAAGTGTTTACAATGGAATTCCACATCTGTTGATCCCTGTGGTAACGGATCCTAAAAAAGCAGCGGGGGCATTAAACTGGGCTGTTGCAGAAATGGAAAAACGGTATAAACTTTTTGCGGAATATAATGTAAGAGATTTGGCAGGATTTAATGAAAAAGTAGAGCATATGGAATCTGGTGAAGGAGCTCCGAAAAAAATGCCTAAGATTGTTATCATAGTAGATGAGCTTGCAGATCTTATGATGGTTGCACCAGGGGAAGTGGAAGGCGCAATTTGTCGTCTTGCACAGCTTGCCAGAGCAGCAGGTCTTCATCTTATTCTGGCTACACAAAGACCGTCTGTTAACGTTATTACTGGACTTATCAAGGCAAATATGCCTTCGCGAATCGCATTTGCAGTATCTTCAGGAGTAGATTCCAGAACAATTATTGATATGAATGGTGCCGAAAAACTACTTGGAAAAGGAGATATGCTGTTTTACCCAACTGGATATCCCAAACCAGTTCGTGTTCAAGGATCTTTTGTCTCTGATAAAGAGGTACAAAGTGTTGTAAATCATCTGATTACTCACAATGGAAATGTAGCTTATAACACAGAGATTGAAGAACATGTCAGCTTAAATTCCGGAAATGGTGCTATGGTTGCATCAGGAACAACAGATGACAGAGATATATATTTTGTTGAAGCAGGTAAACTGATCATTGACAAAGATAAAGCATCG
>JAHHTM010000154.1 GCA_020024675.1 Muricomes sp. | reverse complement strand
TTTCTTTTTTTGCGTTTAGACGGATAGTACCTTCTTTGTCAATAGCTTCTCTTGCATTAATAAGAACATTTAGGATAACTTCTTTTAATCGAGTTTCGTCTCCCGTAAAATTTCCAATGGATTCTGGAATCGAAGCTGTAAATTCAATGTCAGGATCTTCATTATCCAATGCTACAGCAAAGGAAAGAGCAGTTGTTTTTAACATTTTCTCAAGTGAGAATGTGGTAATATTTAGTTTTCCGCTACTATTGATGGAGGAAATGTCATTTAATAAACAGCATATGAACTCTATATCATCTCGGCTTTGCTTCCAGCGTGCACAATTTTGGAGTTCAGGATGCTGCATTTCTAATATTTGTAAGGAAGAAGAAATCACGGTTAATGGATTTCTGAGTTCGTGTGTAATAGAAGAAATGATATTTTGATGATTTTCAAGTAGTTTTGAGATTACTTCTTCAGTCATGGGGTTTTCTTTTATAAGTGTGTTGAGTATATCAGAATCGATATTATGTAACATATGAAATACCTCCTTTGTAAAATTCAATTGTAGTCTAACACTGGAGACAATGTCATTCAACATAATTCGCATGACAAGATTCGACATAAAAAATTGTACAAAACGAGTAACAGAAATGCCCTTCTCTTTTTCTGAAAAATAGGATATACTAGAAGGAACATTATATTATAGAAGAAAAGAGTGGGATTTATGAGAAAAGAAAATTGTATATTTTGTAAACTATCATCGGGTGAGATTCCTTCAGCAACATTATATGAGGATGAAGATTTTCGTGTGATATTGGATTTAAGTCCTGCATCTAAGGGACATGCACTTATTATTCCCAAGGAGCATTATAGAAATCTTTATGATCTTCCAGAAGAAATTGCTGCAAAAGCAATTGTGCTTGCAAAAAAAATGATCTTGAAACTTACAGATATTCTTGAATGTGACGGTTATAACGTTGTTCAGAATAATGAAGAGGTTGCAGGACAGAGTGTATTTCATTTTCATATGCATCTGATTCCGCGTTATAAAGATGATCAGGTAGGACTTGGGTGGAAGATGGGTACACTTTCAGAAGAAGATAAAGAGGAAATTTTAAATAAATTAAAATAAATAGAAAGATAAACCGGGGATAAGAGATTGACTGTAAAGAAAGAATATGATGAGATATATCTCACACATAAAAATCTTGTTTTAAAAGCAGCGAATTTGTATTCCGGCAATTATCATGTAGCAGAAGATATTACACAGAACACATTCATGAAGTTATATATTTACTTTGATGATATGAAAAAAGACAACATAAAATCATGGCTGTTTAGTACAGCAAAACACGCTGCATTAAATTATGTGAAAAGAGCGGCTAAAGAAGTGTGCATCGATGAATCCGATTTTGAAATGCACATGACAGATGTTGTGCGCAGTTCAGAAGAAGAACTGCTGAATAGATATAGAAGTATTGAAAACATGGAACTTCATGATCGTATCATGATTGCGCTTTTAGAAAAGAATCGTAGATGGTATGATGCGATAATGCTGTCTTATTATATGGAGGTTCCACAAAAAGTGGTAGCAGAGAAAATGGGCATAAAGATAGAAGTGCTACATAGTATATTGCACAGAGCAAAAGAATGGATTAAGAAAGAATTCGCAGTTGAATACGATGAGCTGGACCGGGTATAATAAAACAGGTGTCGAATTGACACCTGTTTTATTGTACTTAAGGGACAAAATGGCACATTATTTTAAACGGGCTTCTTCAATAAGATTGAAAATTGTATTGATAGAATCCTGTTGTTTTGAATCACGCATTGCATCCATATAGGAACTTCGGTTTTTATAAAGAGACCGTATTGCGTCAAGAAGACTATCTTTTGTAAGTGCTTCTTCTTCCATGACCATGCTAAAGCCTTGACGTTCAAAAGATTGGGCGTTTAGGAGCTGATCACCACGACTTGCGGTGGCAGAAAGTGGAATCAGGAGGTTTGGCTTCCGCAATGCAACAAGTTCACAGATTGCATTAGCGCCGGCTCTTGAAATTACAATATCAGATAGAGCAAAGATATCTTTTAGTTCGTTTTTTATATATTCGAACTGGGCATAGCCTTTAAATTCATTTAAAGATGGATCAAGCTTTCCTTTTCCACAAAGATGGATGATCTGGAAGTCTTTTAAGAGTTCAGGAAGAGCCTGCCGTACAGCATTATTTAAAACAACAGATCCAAGGCTGCCTCCAATTACGAGGATTACAGGTTTGTCGGCGGAAAATCCGCATAAATCCATGGCAGCGATTTTGTTACCGGAAAGTAATTCCTGACGGATAGGAGAACCTGTAAGGACAGCTTTTCCTTCTGGAAGATATTTTAATGTTTCTGGAAAATTACAGCATACTTTGGTTGCGGATGGGAAGGCAAGCTTGTTAGCCAGTCCAGGTGTCATATCAGACTCATGTATGATCGCAGGTACTTTGCAACGTTTTGCAGCAAGTACAACGGGTACAGAAACGAACCCACCTTTTGAAAAAATAACATCAGGTTTTAATTGTTTAATAAGAGAATGTGCTTCGTGGAATCCTTTTAACACACGAAACGGATCAGAAAAATTCTGCCAGCTAAAATAACGGCGGAGTTTTCCAGAAGAGATGCCGTGGTAAGGAATGTTGAAAGCTTCAATAAGTTCTTTTTCGATTCCATTATAGGAACCGATATACTGGATATCATATCCAGCTTCTTTTAATCGGGGGATGAGGGCAATATTCGGCGTAACATGGCCGGCAGTGCCACCTCCAGTAAGTATAATTCTTTTCATATTTTTAAAACCTCCGTGTTTGATATTACAAGAAATATGATTTACAATAATAGTAACTTATAGTACAACATATACTATAATATACATAATTTCATATTAAACTTATTTAATGAAAAGTCAAGATACAACAAAGACTTCATAAGGGGGCAGAATGGAGAAAAATAAGAAATTATCTTTTCAGGAAGAGATGGAAAGAGAAGCAAAAAAAATAGAAGAAGAGTTGAAAGAACACCCGGAACTTGACAGTCTTACAGTTTCAGATGAATTGGATGCTAAATTGCTAGAACAGATTAGGGCTTATGAAAAAGAAGGAAAGAAAGATAATACTCAAACAGAAAAGAAGATTGTAAAGTTTCCACACAAGAAAAAGTTCATTTTTGTACTTGTGGCAGCAATGTTGCTTGTCCTTGGTACAGGGGTAACAAGTATAGGAAGTAAGTCCTATTTAAAGAAAACAGAAGATGGAGTTTATGGTGCACAAAAAGTGCAAAAAATGAATGTAGATGATATGGAAAAACAAGAAAGCTCCAGTGACGGGGAAATTTTTGCTTTTCAAGAAGCAGAAGAAATGATAGGAATTCTTCCTGTGAGATTAGGGTACAGGCCGGAAGGAATGGAATTTTTTAAATATAAGATTATACCAGAAGAACAGCGCGCAAAAATATTTTATAAGTATAAAGATGATATGATTCGTTATGAAATCTACAAAAATGAATCGGATTCGTCTTTAGGTCAGAATCAGGAAGATGAAGTTTTAGAAGAATTTGAAATGGTAATAGATGGACATCGTGTGACCATAAAAAGAGTTTTAGTAAGCGAAACACAGGAAGAAAGAAGTGTTTTGAGTTTTCAATATAAAGAGATTAATTACCAGTTGTATGGTGTTATAAATGTGAAAGAAATGAAGAAAATTGCAGAAAATTTAAAATTTTTATAAAAAACGCGTAAGTTTTTCCCGACTTAATTGTTATATATAAGGAAGGACAAATGAGGAGGGAGATTTATGAAGAAGAAAATAATAGCTGTTTTATGTACAATGGCTGTATTAGGCGGAGTTTTTGCAGGGACAGTCGAGGATGCAAAGGCAGAAGAGACAACCTATGTGGATGGATCAGAACTTACCCATGCAGAGCAGTCTGTAGGAAAAACAAATGCTAAAGCAGAGACATGGGGAGTACATACTCTGGACGGTGAATGCTGTGTTACCAAAAAAGGAAAGGGAAAGATTTATGTCAGTGCGGCAACGACAGCTGCTCACAAGGTAGATTTTATCCAGGCATGTCTTCGAGTAGATCGCTATAATAAGTCTACAGGAAGATGGGGACAGATCCATTATCAGGAAGGAACAGCAAGGAATAATTTCTATGTGGATACTGGAAGAA
>JAHHTM010000153.1 GCA_020024675.1 Muricomes sp. | reverse complement strand
CACATCAAGCATGATCAATGAAGCGCTCACTCTTTCAGATCCTTACTCTTTTGTTCCTTCAAAAGACGACATAAGTCACGGAACTTTTATCGCTGGTGTTGCTGCCGGAAATGGAAATATAGAAGAACAATTTCTAGGAGCGGCTCCAGAATCTACCATTGCGATGGTAAAATTAAAACCTGCGAAAAAATATTTACGTGACTATTATTACATTCCTGATGCCGTTCCCTGCTATCAGGAAACAGATATTCTACTCGGTCTAAAATATTTAAATATTCTTGCTTCCAGGTTACAACTTCCTCTTATTATTTGTATTGCCCTTGGCACAAACATGGGTGGACACACGAATCTGAGTGCTTTGTGTTATTCCCTTGAGAATTATAGTATATTAAACAGCAGGATTCCCGTAGTTGGTGGTGGCAATGAGGCTGACCAGCGACATCATTATTCCTACGAGCTTAAAAATAATGTTTCAAATTCTGTTGAAATCCGAGTTGGAGAAAATATAGCCGGATTTGTTATGGAGTTATGGTCTGATCTTCCAAATATTCTTTCCATAACCCTTACTTCTCCTTCCGGTGATACCACGAATCCTATTCCAATCGAAACAAATTCTGCTTCTACATACCAATTTATTCTTGATGGAACTAACGTGGAAGTTACCTATCGTCTTATTATCGAAAGAAGTTCATCTGCCATGGTTTATTTTAGATTTAAAACACCTGCTCCTGGAATCTGGAGATTAACCGTTACCCCACTACAGACGATAACAGGACTTTTTCATATCTGGCTGCCTGTAAGAGAATTTCTCACCGGTGATGTGTATTTTCTAAATGCAAATCCAAACTATACTCTCACAAATCCCGGAAATACAATAGGTCCTATCGTAGTTTCTTATTACGATGGAGAAACGAATGGAATTGCATTAAGTTCTGGAAGAGGATACACCAGAGATCATTTGATAGCCCCTGATCTTACTGCGCCTGGAATTAAAATAAAAGGGCCTCTTCCAAACAATCGTTATGCTGTCCGTTCTGGTTCCAGCGCATCAGCCGCCATCACTTCAGGTGCCTCCGCCCTTCTCCTTGAGTGGGCAAGATATCAAATGGGCATTCCTAGAATAGATGCCTATCAGATAAAAAGCCTTTTCACTTTGGGGGCAATAAGAACTGAATCTATGACATATCCAAATCCGTTATTCGGATATGGACAATTAAATGTTTTTAATACATTAAATGAGATTCGAAAATTGTAAATTATAAAAGACCTTTTTGCCAGTCAATTGTAACATATTTCATACAATAACTTGCAAAAAGGTCTCCACTTTATTGAAGCAGTGGTGTAGACTGACCACGAAGTTCAATGATCGGTCCACCTGTTCCTTCGATATATTCTTTTGTAATAGTTACCTGGCCAATGCTGTCATCTTTTGGAATTTCATACATAATATCAAGCATAAATTCCTCAATGATCGCACGCAATGCTCTTGCCCCTGTATCTTTTTTCATAGCCTTTTCTGCAATGGCTTCTAAGGACTCATCACTAAAGATCAGATTTACCTCATCCAATGCAAGCAATTTTTTGTATTGTTTTAAAATCGCATTTTTCGGTTCTTTTAATATTTTCACAAGCATATCTTTATCCAGTCCCTTTAATGTGAAAATAATTGGAAGACGTCCGATAAATTCTGGGATCAATCCAAACGAACGCAAATCTTCTACAGTCACTTTGTCCTGAATGTTTTTATCATGCTCATATTTGTCTTTTAATTCGGCATTAAATCCAATTGATGTCTTATGAGATAATCTTTCTATAATAATCTCATCAAGCCCTGGAAACGCTCCACCACAGATAAACAGAATATTCTTTGTATTTACTGTTGTTAAAGGTACCATGGCATTTTTGCTGTTTGCTCCTACCGGAACTTCTACTTCACTTCCTTCTAAAAGCTTTAAAAGTCCCTGTTGAACTGATTCTCCACTGACATCTCTTTGACTGGAATTCTTCTTCTTTGCTATTTTATCTATCTCATCAATAAAGATAATCCCATTCTCAGCTCTCTCTACATCATTATCCGCTGCTGCTAAAAGTTTTGATACTACGCTTTCAATATCATCTCCTATGTACCCTGCCTCTGTTAGTGAGGTAGCATCTGTAATGGCAAGTGGCACATCTAAAAGTTTTGCAAGGGTTTTTACAAGATAAGTCTTACCACTTCCAGTAGGTCCGATCATAAGCATATTAGATTTCTCTATTTCTATATCATCCATTGTATTTGTAGCAACACGTTTATAATGGTTATATACAGCAACAGAAATTGCTTTTTTCGCATACTCCTGTCCTACTACGTATTCGTCCAAACGGGCCTTGATCTTATGTGGTGCCGGTATATTTTTTAGATCAAGCGTCTTGTATTCTTTCGGTTTCTCCTTTTTCTTCTTGACCTTCTGCTGCTTCGGCATCATATTTTCCAAATCTGCCATATTAAGGAACTGAACACCCGGTGTGTTCATAAGTTTGCTAAAATCCATAGAGCTGTTCATCATAGTATCAAAGCTCTTCTGCATACAATCCGGGCAGACCGTAATATTATTTGGAAGTTCGATCATCTTTCCTGTAACACTTTCTGGACGGTGACAGATCATACAGAACTTTTCATAGCCATCATCATTGTCATCTTCATGTGAAACAGTCGCATGTGTGTCCTTTTTATCTTCTACAACGCCATCAACGACCTCCGCTTCTTTTTCATCAGTTTCATCTATAGTTAACTCTTTATCCGACTTCATGTCCCCTTCTTTCGTTTAAAATATCGTAATACATTATAACGCACTTTCTATACGTATACAAATAAACTTTTTCTAAACGTTTTGATCCAGCATAGATAGGAATTCTTCTTCTGATATGATCGGTATTCCAAGCTCCCTTGCTTTTTTATTTTTTGAGGATGTTGAATTCACGTCATTGTTTATAAGATAAGACGTTTTTGATGTTACAGAGCCAGTCACTTTTCCACCTTTTGCCTCAATCACTTCTTTAATTTCATTTCGATTAGCAAAATGCTGAACACTTCCTGTAACAACAAAATTTACATTCTCGAAAATCATTTTTCCATCTTGGACATCTTCTTTTTTGATTTCTAATTCTTTAAGAAGTTTTTCGTACAAATTTCTATGTGAATCATCTTCAAAATACTCCACAAATGCTTTTGCGATTACATCCCCAATTCCTGAAATTTCATTCAACTGTTCCATGGTTGCATATAGAATCTTTTCTGGATCATAATCAAATGCACGACAGATTACTTTTGCATTCGAAAGCCCTATGTTTGCAATACCCAGACTATAAATTAATTTAGGTAACGTTGTTTTTCTTGCATTTTCAACTCTGCTCACCAGATTATCATAAGATTTTTCTCCAAATCCTTCCATCGACTTAATCTGCGACTCATAACGATCCAAATGGAAGATATCTGTAAAATCTTTAATAAATCCTCTGGCAATAAATTTTTCTAAAGTTGCTTCTGAAAGTCCTTCAATATTCAATGCATCTCTACTCACAAACAATGCAAATGCTTTAACTTGCTTTGCCTGACAGTTTTTATTCGTACAATATAACGTCTTTGTGCCATTGTCCATGGAAATTTTTGTTTTCCCACCGCAGACTGGACAAACTTTTGGTATATCTTTCACACCACTTCTTGTCAGATTTTCAGCAATCTGTGGAATGATCATATTTGCCTTATACACCTGAATCTGATCTCCCACACCAAGCTCTAACTCTTCCATAATACTGATATTATGCACACTGGCACGGCTTACCGTAGTTCCTTCCAGCTCTACCGGTTCAAAAATCGCTACGGGATTGATCAGGCCTGTCCTTGACGGACTCCACTCAATCTCCAGAAGTGTAGTCTCTCTGATCTCATCCGCCCATTTAAAGGCATAGGAATCCCGCGGGAATTTAGCCGTTGTTCCAAGAGACTGACCATAGGCAATATCATCATATACCAATACCAGTCCGTCAGACGGGAAATCATTGCGCACAATCTGCTCCGAAAACCATGCAACTTCCTCTTCGATAGATGCACGGTCAGTAAGATGATGCTCGACCACCTCAAATCCTTGTTTTTCCAGCCAGTTTAACTGCTGCATTCTCGAATTTTCAAACTCTGCACCATCTGCTTTTACCAGTG
>JAHHTM010000152.1 GCA_020024675.1 Muricomes sp. | reverse complement strand
TTGAGATCATAAATACGTCCATCATAAGTTTGAATGTATCCATTAGAAATATAATGCTGAATATCCATAATATTATAAATGGAAGAATGCATTGCAGATGAAAAAAGGTAGTTTCCGTATTCATTATCAGGATATTTGGCTCGAATCGCATCTTGCAAAGCAGAACTGGTAGAAAAAGCCTTTATGTTATATTTTACATTGGAAAGAATTTGATCAGTTTGATCAGTTACTAAACGAAGTTTTTCTGATGCTGTGTTTAAGGCCTCAGATTTACCATTTTTTATTAATATGGTCATAGAAACAATAAGTATCAATATTGTAGATAGGATATTAACAGGAAGAAATACTGCTAACATTTTTTGCTTTAGTTTCAATTGTTTCCAAATGTTTTTGTAACGCATAGTAATCCTCCACTAACATATTGTAATGTACACTAAGTGCGATAAGGATATTATATAGCATAAAATAGTAAATAGAAATATAATTCCAACAAAATACTCTGTTTTTTCCATATAAAGTATGAATATTCCATTTTGATTACACAAAAAAACAGATAAAATTGAATTAACAAAAAACTTATGAAAAACAGGAGGAAATAATATGATTAAGTGGAAAAAAGTTTTGGCTTTACTGATGGTATGTATTACAACAACCTCTTTGGCGGCATGTGGTGAAAAAGAGAATGTAAAATCATCAAACAAAACGGAAAAAGTTACTTTAAATGTACTTTTTAATGATACTGATGAGAATGTTCAAAAAGAAATGGAATATGTTATGAAACATCTTCCGGAAGTATTACCGAATGTAGATGTAAAACTGGAAATGAGCCCTGGAGATGCACAGACATATGAGACAAAAGTTCGTACGATGATTTCAGGTGGAGGAGAAGGATTGGATGTCTGGTGGGAAAGAGGAGGAAGCTGGGCAGCGCCAATCCTCGAATCAGGAAGTGCGTTACCTTTGGATGAATACCTCAATAATAGTGGTTATTGGGATAAAGTGATTTCATCAGCAAAAAAACCGGCAGATGATGGTCATACATATGCAGTACCATTTGAAGATATTGCTTATGAAATTATGCTTTATAATAAGAAGATATTTAAAGAAAATAATTTAGAGGTTCCTAAAACGGTTTCAGAATTGAAAAAGGTTGTTGAAACATTAGCACAAACAGATATTGTACCGATTTCAGTTGGAGCAAAGGATGGGTGGTGCGCAGCAATGATGGTAGAAGGATTTGCGTATTCAATCGATCCGAAAATAACAGAGAAAATTGTTAAAGGAGAAGGAAAATTTTCAGATGAACCATATGCAAAAGCAACTGAGGTTATGAAAGAATTATTAGACATGGGGGCGTTCTCTAAAAATGTTGCTTTGACAGGAATTGATGAGGCACTTCCGATGTTTGAGACAGGAAAAGCAGCAATGATGGCAAATGGTTCATGGGCGGTAGCGTCATGTGCAGAAAAAATGGGAGAGGATTTTGGATATTTCTATTATCCTGTAATTAATGATAAAGATATAGATCGTTATGGTGTGAATGTTGCCGGTGGTGTAAAACAGAATTCTGGCATGATGGCCTACTCAGGTACAGAACATCCAAAAGAAGCAGCAGCACTTTGCGAAGCAATTGCAGAATTACGTTGTAAATATGTCTATGAGCAGAAAGGAAATCCTTTTACCGTTTATAAAGCAGAAGAATTAGGATGGAAATGTGACATGGAATTTGCAGAGCCAGTAGCACAACTTGCTAAAGACATGCAGAAATTTGAATATGTATATGGTCTTGTACAGGACGTAATGCCAACGGCAGCTGGTTCAGCAGGAGTGATGCAATCAACTAGTAAATTTATGACAAATACAAGTGATTATACAGTTGAAGATTATTTAACAGATATGGATAAAGCGTCAAAAGAAGAATAAAAATTATGTTAAAACGCCAGTCTGGTTGTATTAAAAACAGCTGACTGGCTGTTTTGCAAATAGGAGAAATGATTATGAAAAATGTATTGGGAAATAAAAAATATATTTTTTTATTGTGCGCGCCAGCTTTGATTTTACTTACTGCTTTTGTAATTTACCCTTTGATTAATATAGTAATCATGTCTTTTCAAAAAACGAATGGTCTGACACCGGCAGAGTTTATTATGTTTGAGAATTTCAAACGAATTTTTCAAGATCCAGCATTTGTTAGAGCAAATATTGCATCACTTGGATTATGCATACTTGCAATTATTTTTAATGCTTTGTTAGCAGTAGCGGTTTCTATATTGCTATGCACACTAGGGTCGCGCATACAAAAATTATTAAGAACTGCATTTGTTATTCCGTTGGTTCTTTCCATTTCTGTTATTTCACAATTATGGTTGACTATTTACCATGCAGATTGGGGGTTGCTAAACCATTTCTTGAAAAGTATAGGCTTAGGTTTTTTGCAAAATGAGTGGTTGATAAATGAAAAGACGGCGATGATATGTATAGCAGTTGTAGGAATGTGGTGGATGTTTGGCATGGATCTTTTAATGTCTTATTCCGGAATAAAAGCAATTCCGGAAAGTTATTTTGAGGCCGCACAGTTGGATGGGGCAGGATTTTTTAGTATCGTACGATATATTACACTCCCACTTCTTAAAAATGTAATGAAAACATGTGTGACAATTTCTGCAATAGGAGGATTATTTACATTTCCACAGGTCTTTATTATGACAGGAGGGGGGCCTGGGGACATGACGCAAACAGTTATGATGTATATGTATCGACAAGCATTTTCTAATCAAAGGTATGGTTTGGCTTCTGCTGTTGGGCTTGTAGTAATCATAGAAACATGTGTTATCCTCACAATTATTGGTTGCATATTTAAACAAGACAAAGAATATTAGTAGGAGGCACAGTAAATGAAAATACAACAAAAATGGATCAGAATAACCTTAACAGTTATATTTAGTGTCTTTGCAGCAACATCTATATATCCATTGTTCTGGATGTTTCTTAATTCATTTAAAGATACAGCAGAAATTATGACAGGGGAATCATTTGGATTGCCAATTGTCTGGAAAGTTTCAAATTATACAGATGCTATTTTTAATAGACATATTTTAAAATTTTTTTTAAATAGTATTATAGTCACTGGATGCACATTATTATTAACAATAATAGTTTCAATTATGTTGGCGTATGCTCTTACAAGAATGAAGTGGAAATTATCCAAAGTTGTAGGAAAAATCATTACGTTAGGTATTTTATTACCATCTCAAATTGTAATTGTTCCTATTTTTATCATGCTTCGTGGATTACATATCATAAACAATCCATTGTCACTTATTTTAACAATTTCTGCATTTAATATTGCGATGTCTACATTAATGTGTAATAGCTTTCTTTCAGGAATACCTGTAGAAATGGAAGAAGCAGCAGTTATGGATGGGGCAGGTATTTTTACGATAATCTTTAAAGTAATATTACCTATGATCAAACCAGTAATTGCAACGATGAGTATAAATATTTTTATAAATAGCTGGAACGAATTTATTTATGCACTTGTTCTAACAAATGAAAAATCAAGAACGCTTCCAATTGCGTTGATGAAATATGCATCAGGAAAATATGGAACAGATTATGGAGGAATGTATGCGTCAATGGTTATTACCAGTATAGTGCCAGTTTTATTATTTGTTTTTTTTAGTAATCAAGTTGAAAAAACATTTTCAGCAGGCGCGATTTTAAAGTGATTATAAGGAGAAGGTGAAATTTATGACGTATGCTGAATATTATAACAAAGTTTATGGAGGTTGGCTTGGAAAGTGCATTGGTGGTGCAGCTGGGGCATCGGTGGAAGGCATTAAGAAATTGATACCATGTGATAATTTTAGAACTATGATACGTCCAGATCTTCCGAATGATGATCTTGATTTACAATTACTATGGCTTGAGGTATTAAAAGAAAAAGGAACTAACATAACAGGAAAAGATCTTGCAGATGCATGGGATAAGCATTGTTGGTATCCATTTAATGAGTATGGTATCTTTTTAAAAAATTATGAAAGAGGTATTTACCCTCCAGACAGTGGAAAATTCAATAATCCATTATTTTCAGAGGGAGAAGGCTGTCCTATCCGATCAGAAATATGGGGGATGGTATTTCCCCAAAATGCGGAAAAGGCTGCTTACTACGCAAAAATAGATGGATCCGTAGATCATTCTGGAGAAGCA
>JAHHTM010000151.1 GCA_020024675.1 Muricomes sp. | reverse complement strand
TGCGAGATAGAATTGCCAGATAGGCAATCAAGCCACCAACATTTTTTAGCAGCATAGTTAATGTTTGCCAGATATGCTCTGTTGCTTGATCGTTACCATTACAAGCGAAATGTGCTTTTTCACGAAGTTTAATAAAATTCACATCCAGTGTGTTAGGATAAGATGTGATGTTACACTTTCTTGTACTTTTTGCAATAATAGCTGAACGTACATCCACACGTGGAAAGAGCGTGTTCTGGCGGACGTACTCTTTGAAACCATGAACAAAAAATAATCCGGCAGTAAATATGCCAATCGTTGCCAACAGCTCCCACATAGGAACCTTTTGTTCAACCCGTGAAAGCACTTCCGGTGCAATATATAGCTGGATTAAATTAAAAAGCACTTCCAGAATAGCGGTTAAAATGCAGAACAACAGAACACGCTTTCCATTCTTCCACGCTATTTTAACCATCCAGTCAACATTCTGGAAAATATTATATTTTGGTTTTTCTTTTGTTTTCATTGTTCTCACCTCACAAGCATAGAATAGCACAAAAAATCGTCCCCGGATGATTTTGGGGACGAATCGTTATTTCTGGGGGATGAATTGCATTTTATACCTGTGGGATGAGAATTTCCGTTGTAAATGCCCCATCCTCACTGTTGCGGCTTAAATACCCATCCAAGCGTTCAATGATCGCATCCATGCGAACCAGGCCAAAGCCGTGACCATCACCCTTGGTGGTGCGGAAGAGCTTCCCCGTTTTCACCATCTTTTTTTTGGCTGTGAAGTTGGTAAAGGAAATGTAGAGCTGAGTGCCCTTCATATCCAAATAGATCCGAATCAACCGCTGCTCTGCAGGCAAGGGTAGACTTGCTTCAATAGCATTATCGAAGAGGTTGCCGATGATGCAGCACAGATCCAGTTCTGACATTTTAAGCTTCACAGGAATATGAGCATCCACGACCACAGTAATGCTCTTGGATTTAGCCAGAGAAATCTTACTGTTTAGGATGGCATCTGCCATAGCATTGCCGGTTTTTACAACGGTATCTACCGTATTTAAGTCTGTATCCAGCATATCCAAATATTCTTTAATGCCATCCATATCCCCACTGGCTGCCAGAACTTTCATTGTCTGGATGTGGTTGCGGTAGTCGTGGCGCCAGCCACGAATCTGTCGATACATGTTGTCTACTTCCTGGTAGTGGGTATCAATCAGCTCTCGCTGATATTCGCCAATTCGCTTATCGATCTGCTTTGCAAAAAATGACATATCTTCTCCTTATGTTTTCTCAATAATAGCCCTGTTCAAGGGCTCATACGCACCTCTTGGCAGAGGGAGAACCGTCCCGTCGGACAGATACACTTCAGACTTGGTTACACGACGGATCATCTTTAAATTCAAGATCAGCGACCTGCCTACCCGATGAAACCGCTCATCCAACTCTTTCTCAAACTCTCCCAGGGATCGTTTTGTCGTGTAGTTTTCTTTGGCATGGATGGTCACATAGTTCCTGTCCACATCCAGATAGCGAATTTCGTAAAATAGAATACGCTCCATTTCTCCAGACATTTCCAGATTCAGAGCTTTTTCATTTTGCAGAAGCTTTTCTGCTGCCCGGTCCAAGACCTCAAACAGCTTTTCTTTCTTTACTGGTTTCATCAAATAATGGAGTGCCTCCACCTCATAGCCTTCCGCAATATAATCAAAGTATCCTGTGATAAATACGATCTGGACGGTTGCATTGTCCTTGCGCACCTGCTTTGCCATAGTGACGCCGTCCATTTTCCCCATTTCTACGTCCAGTAGAAGGATGTCATACTCTTTATGATCAGCGTAGTGAAATAGGAAGCTTTCTGCAGAAGAAAAGATTTTAATTTCTGTATTCAGTTTTCGATCATTTGCCCAGTTTTCCACAATATCATGGACAAACTGAGTATCTACAGAATCATCATCGCAAATTGCAATTCGCATAAGTTCACCTTCTCGGAGAGATTATTAGCTGTATTATACCATAGCATGCTAAATTTGTTAATCATATTTTATGTGAGCGCGGCTTTCTAATCTGCAATTAAAAGCACGTGAAAATTTCCTCAAAAGACTCTTTCGCAAAAAGACAATGCTTACTATTCCACTCACGTTATCAGAAACAAATCAGGGGCAATCCCGAAGAATCACCCCTGATAGATGGTTATGCGTAGATCAGTTCGGCATTGACGACTCCTATCGCTCTGTTGCGGATATTGTTCATCTGCTCTACCCGTAGCATTTGATTTTCAGCCTTGAATTTCTCTGTAACGCTCTCCTTTTCGGCAAGCTTATATCAGCCGAAGAAACATTTTCTGTGCCTTTTGGCTTGATATTGGCAAGGTGTGGATACAGGATACACTGTGTAGCATATTGTAAAAATTGATTCGATGATGATGCTTGAGGTATTGCCTGCGTCGATTTCCCCACACACCGATTTCAAATTTCGGCTGTTCCAGTAGTTTGACGTCCGGAAGTAAATAGTCTCCCTGCTGTATGTAAGTGCCACCATTCTGCTCAAATAAAGTCTGCGCCATAGTCTTAACCTCCTGTAATTTAATTGTGCTTTCATTTTACAGGAGGCTTGTTAGAAATACGAATGTGTGGATAAAAAAATAGCCAAGAAGAACCATTTACGGCCCTTCTCGGCTATTTTCTTATCCCGCTGCAATGTTCGTTGTCCTAATTTCAGCAAACTGTCCTTGGGACCCTGAGCATTTAAACCAGGTTTTATAAGTACTACACTAATTAAGCAAGTTTAGCTTTTGCAACTTCTGCTAAAGAAGCAAATCCTTCTTTATCACTTACTGCAAGCTCAGCTAACATTTTTCTATTGATTTCTACATTAGCTAATTTAAGACCATACATAAATTTGCTGTATGAAAGTCCGTTCATTCTTGCTGCTGCATTGATACGAGCGATCCATAACTGTCTCATCTGACGTTTACGCTCTTTTCTTCCTGCGTAAGAAGATGTAAGTGCTCTCATAACAGACTGTTTTGCAACTCTGTACTGTTTAGAACGTGCTCCTCTATATCCTTTAGCTAATTTTAATGTTCTATTGTGTTTCTTTCTAGCGTTCATTCCGCCTTTAATTCTTGCCATTTCTTAATCCTCCTTCAACAATTTTCAAATCTTACAGGTATGGTAAGATCTTCTTCATGTTCTTTACATTTGTAGCATCTGTGATAGCCGGCTGTCTAAGATTTCTTTTTCTCTTAGTTGACTTCTTTGTTAAGATATGGCTTTTGTATGCTTTGTTTCTTTTAAGTTTTCCTGTAGCTGTAGCTTTAAATCTTTTTGCTGCCGCTCTATTTGTTTTAATTTTTGGCATGTTAATTTCCTCCTTCATTTGCGCACCGGATCATAAATCCGTGATGTTTTATTTTAACGTTTTTCAGTTAAAACCATGCTCATGTTTCTACCTTCCAGTTTGGCTGGTTTTTCTACAGATGCCACATCTGTAAGTAAAGCCGCAAAGTCATCTAAAATATGTTTGCTCTGCTGTACATGTGCCATCTCTCTTCCGCGGAAACGCAGTGTAACCTTTACTTTATTTCCTTTTGAAATAAATTTCTTTGCATTATTAACCTTTGTATTCAGGTCATTCGTATCAATATTTGGTGAAATTCGGATTTCCTTAACCTCGACAGTTTTCTGCTTTTTCTTTGCATCCTTTTCTTTACGAGCCTGCTCATATCTGAACTTACCATAATCTATGATCTTACATACCGGTGGTTTTGCCATTGGTGCAATCTTTACAAGATCAAGGTCTGCTTCCTGAGCCATCTTCAAAGCTTCTCTAGATGACATGATTCCTAACTGTTCCCCATCCTCGTTGACCAGACGTACTTCTTTATCTCTGATCTGCTCATTAATCATTAAATCGCTAATTGTCGTATACCTCCATTGATATAAATTCCTTTAGGTTTCTATCCCGCGAATGAAACAAAAAAACGAGTGGTTTTCATCCACTCGACTCTCTGCATGCACATACTCTCCGCTAAAGGAGTAGGAATGCATCAATATCTAACCAACAGTCACGCATTTATGCTGTGGTGAGAGTGGATACTCTACTTTTTTGATTCATACGCATTATATAGTAACATCACTATACATCTTTGTCAAGCTAATATTTAAAAATTTAACGCAATAATTTCAACTTCCTTATTATTATATTCTAATATTTTTCCTTAAATACCATCAAGCTAAATAATCAGAT
>JAHHTM010000150.1 GCA_020024675.1 Muricomes sp. | reverse complement strand
AGATGGAAGCCGACGGAAAGGTATCCACAAGAGGACTAAGGCAAGACGCTACTCTTTTTGATGAAATCATCATTGATGTGAATACGATGTACTTTGAGCGAAAAGGCGGTTATGAATATGCCAAAGAGTTTTATACAGAAGCCTATCGTTTCATTGAAGAAAAGTTTGGGTCGGATAATGTTATCTCTGCTGTGATGCACGCTGATGAAATTAACCGAGCCGCAAGTGATGACTTGGAAAAAGATGTTTACCATTATCATCTGCACGCTGTTGTATTGCCTGTTGTAGAAAAAGAAATTTTATGGAGCAAGCGATGTAAAACACTCGAACTTCGTGGGACTGTCAAAGAAGTTATCAATCAGATCAGCCACTCAAAGAAGTGGGCATCTGATGTTCCCCTTACCGATAATAACGGAAATGTCATTTTACGCAAGAACGGAAAGCCGAAGTATCGTGCTTCATACAGCATACTGCAAGACGAATTGTTTGAGCATATGAGCGAGCGAGGGTTCAAAGGTTTTCAGCGTGGCGAACTTGGCAGCACTTCCGAAAATCTGACTTCATTGCAGTATCAAATTATGAAAGATAATGAGCGATTATCAGCCATCCAAGAAAAAATACAGAGCGAACAGATAAAGTACAAGCCTGCACACAATGTCTTTAAAACTGTCAATGAGATTGACGAGATGGGACAAAAAACCATTACAGGCAAAATAGCAATGTCTAAAGATGATTACTTAAAGCTGACTGCTCTTGCAAAAGAAGGAGTAACAAGCCGAGGGGAAATCAGAAAGTTGCAGGATAATGTCCAGTATTATCAGCAACGATATTATGACAGTGTGACTGCTTTGAAAACAATGAAAAATCGATATAATGAGCTGAAAGAAAAGTGTAAGCCTTATCTTGAAGCAATGGAGCATTTTCCTGAACTTGTCAGAAGTTTTATTGACAAGGTCAGGGAACTTTTTATTGTCAAAAAAGCACAGGAATGAGCCGAAAAGGAAGCAAAGGAAAAAGCAAGACAAGGGCGTATCAAGGTAAGACGAAATAAGCGTGGTATAGAAAGATAACCATTTCCATTATACTCACAACTTTATGACTTCTTGATATGTTGGAATGATGATTGTTGGGTGTTCTAGGGTGAATGCCCAGCAATCAAATTTTATAAGGGAGGAGCAGACTATATGACAAATAACAATTTTTCTTATGTTACACGCATAGGCAATACAACTTTTATCGTGAATGTAAAACAATCAGAAAGTGCGAAAAACCTTTAGATAAAGTGTTTCAAGAAATGTGCAGGCACAAAGTATTAGGCGATTTTTCGGTGAAGCATTCATTGAATTTAGAAAAGTTACAGAAATCATCTTGACAAACTCAATCCCGATGGAAAAGGTTATAGTACTATTGGTAGCGTAAAAGGAGTGATAAAGCCGGCATTTCAGATGGCATATGATGAAGAATGCATCAAGAGAAATCCATTTACATTTAAATTTACGGATGCCATACCAAATGATTCTAAGAAAAGAATCGTACTTACTCCGGAGCAGGAGGCAACCTGGATGCAGTTCATTAAGAATGACAGTACATACAAAAAGTACTATGATGAGTTTGTTGTTTTACTGGGAACAGGGCTGCGAGTCAGTGAGTTCTGTGGTTTAACAAAGAAAGATCTGGACTTTAAGAAAAGGAAGATAAGAGTGGATCATCAGCTTGTCAGAGAACGTGGCGGAAAGTATTACGTGGAGAAGACAAAGACAGAATGTGGTTGCCGTTTTATTCCTATGACAGATGAAGTTTACAACAGCCTGAAAAAGCTCCTTGAAAATCGCAGAAATGTGAAAAAAGAGATGATCGTAGATGGTTATAGTAACTTTATACTCATTGATAAAAAGGAACAGCCTAAAGTGGCATTACACATTGAAAATGAAATGAGATGGGCTATGAAGAAATATAAAAAATTAAACCCGGATCGACCGTTGCCACATATTACACCGCATGTTATGCGACACACTTTCTGTACAAAATTAGCGAATTCAGGGATGGATGTGAAGTCCTTACAGTATGTTATGGGACACTCTGATGTGGGAGTAACCTTGAATGTTTACACCCATGCAAGTTATGACAGAGCAGAGGAACAGATGACAGAATTGATTGAGTTTAAGACGGAAATAGCGAAAGATATTACAGTAAAATGGGGATAATGTTTACACCATTTACTACACCGTTTTCCCCATGAACTATGAAGCGTTACAAAGATTTACAGAGATTTAAGCAAAAATGAAGAAAATAAGCAAAGTGCCGCAAATCCCTTGTTTATAAGGACTTGCGGGCTTATGGAGGGTTATAAAGACTATGATAAAAGTACTTTTTATCTGCCACGGCAATATCTGTCGCAGTCCGATGGCAGAGTTCGTATTAAAAGATATGGTAAAGAAGGCAGGTATCGAAAGCGATTTTTACATAGAATCAGCAGCAACCAGTACAGAAGAAATCCGGAGCGGGATAGGCAATCCTGTCTATCCGCCTGCCAGGAAAAAGCTGGCAGAACACGGAATCACTTGCGAGGGAAAACATGCAAGACAGACCATAAAAAAGGATTACGACAAATTTGACTATATCATAGCAATGGATAGAAATAATTTGCGTAATATGGCCCGTATATACAGAGAAGAGAACGGACAGAAGATTCATCTTCTAAAAGACTTTACAGATAATCCCGGAGATGTTGCAGATCCCTGGTATACAGGAGATTTTGATGCAACATGGAGAGATGTGAACGAAGGTTGTAAAGGTTTTCTTGAATGGCTGGGCTATACATTTGATATATAATGATAAAACATTTATCAATTAAATTGTTTTGTTTGTAGAAAAATAACACCTTTTAATGTATGATAAAATTATAAAACAATTAAACTTTTGAAATCTGAAAGGCAGGACAGAGTTATGATTACATTTTCCGAATATTATTACCCTTCAACAGATGGAAGTACCTCCATTCATGTAAATCGCTGGGTTCCGGGAGACGAAGAAATAAAAGGTGTTGTGCAGATTGCACACGGTGTTGCTGAATATGGGAAAAGGTATAACGATTTTGCAACATTTTTGTGTCAAAACGGATTTGTTGTTGTAGCTAATGACCATCTTGGACACGGACAGTCAGTCGTTTACGACAGCCCTATGGTATATTTCGGGGAAAACGATGGCTGGTGGCACGTAGTAGATGATGTGGAAGAACTTCGTCGACATACAGCTGAACAGTATCCGGATGTTCCATATTTTCTGTTCGGACATTCCATGGGTTCATTTATTTCAAGAACACATCTGATTCGCCATGCAGGAAAGCTTGACGGTTGCATACTATGCGGAACCGGATTTTTAAGCTCTCCAATGATTGCAGGTGGAAAGTTTATAGCAAAACACGAAATTAAAAGACTTGGGAAAAAGGGATTCAGTCCTACAGCGGACAAACTGGCATTCGGATCATATAACAAAAAGTTTGCACCGAACCGCACGCCTTTTGACTGGGTTTCACTGAGTAAAAAAAATGTTGATTCATATATAGAAGATCCTCTATGTGGAGGAGACACAACACTGGGCCTGTTTAGTGATATGCTTGGAGGGCTCAGCTATATAAATAAACAGAAAAACATCAATATGATGGATAAGACACAGCCGGTATTCTTTATTGCAGGAGATAAAGATCCTGTTGGAGAGATGGGAAAAGGTGTAAAGCGTGCATATGATGCCTTCAGAAAAGCAGGGCTTGAAGATGTGGATATGAAGCTTTACAAAGGACTAAGACATGAAATCCTTAATGAAGAGGAAAAACAGACAGTGTATGATGATGTTCTGGGTTGGCTTAATGCACACCTTGGATAGAAATTCGCTATTTTCCCTTTAACGATTTTCAGAACCATCCTTTTTTCCGAAAAAGATAGATCAGAAAAGAAATAACAAGAAGGGTTATGGATATGACAAAGGGATAGCCATATGTCCAATGAAATTCAGGCATCTTTAAATTCATTCCGTACCAGCCTGTAATCAGAGTGAGAGGAAGAAAGATAGAGGTAATTACCGTAAAGAATTTCATAATTTCATTGTGCTCAAGATCAATTTGTGACTGATATGCATCAAGAACCTGTTCCAGATAACCCTGAAGGTGGATAAGAAAGGACAGCAAACGGTCAAATCTCTTACCCATAAAAGAAAAAGACGGAGTTACAGCGCAAATATCATCAAATAGCAATCCCATTTCCTCATAC
>JAHHTM010000015.1 GCA_020024675.1 Muricomes sp. | reverse complement strand
GATTGATTATGAAAAGGGGACGATCAACCTCAATGAAAAAGAATACAAATTGCTAGATACAAACTTTCCAACAATAGATCCAAAAGACCCATATAAACTCACAGAAGATGAAGAAGAAGTTATGGAACGTTTGGAACGTGCATTTGTGGGGTGTGAGAAACTTCAGGATCATATGAGATTTCTACTTGCAAAAGGTGGACTTTATAAAGTATACAATAACAATTTACTTTATCATGGATGTGTTCCCCTTAACGAAGATGGAAGTCTTAAAGAAGTGGAATTGTTTGGAAAGAAGTTCAAAGGACGTTCATTATATGATGCACTGGATCGGTATTTGAGAAAGGGATTTTTTGCATTAAATGAAGAAGAAAGAGAAAATGGAAAAGATATTATGTGGTATATCTGGCTTCATCCAGCATCTCCGTTATTTGGCAAAGACAAGATGGCTACGTTTGAAAGATATTTCCTGGCAGAAGAGGAAACACATGAGGAAAAGAAAAACCCGTATTATCGTTTCCTTGAAGATGAGAAGGTTGTAGACAGTATTATAAAAGAGTTTGGATTAGATACGGCAGATGCACATATTGTTAATGGACATGTTCCGGTAAAACGTAAAAATGGAGAAAGTCCGATTAAATGTAATGGAAAAGTCATGGTTATAGATGGCGGCTTCTCTAAAGCATATCAAAAAGAAACAGGTATTGCAGGATATACATTAATATACAATTCACATGGACTACTACTTGTAGCGCATGAACCATTTGAATCAACGGAAGCCGCGATTAAAAAAGAAAGCGATATTCATTCTGAGTATATGGTGGTTGCAAGAACATTGGACCGACGATTAGTTGCAGATACCGACAACGGTAAAAAAATCAAAGAAAAAATTGAAGATCTTAAGCTGCTCCTTGCAGCGTATAGAAGTGGTGAGATTATCGAAAAAATATAATCTGATCTGGGTAAACACTTGTAGAAAGGTGACATAAAAATATGGACAGTATAGAAGAGTTAAAAAAAGCAGGGATTATCATTCCTGATCATGTGGAAATCACAGAACCTATGAGAATTTACTTTGAGGAAGTATGTAAAGTTCCGTCTTTAAACAAAGAAGAAGAGCATACATTACTAAAAGAGTGTGCCAAAGGAAACAGGGAGGCACAAAGTCGTATTCAGGAACATGGACTTAGACAAGTTATCTCTATGGCAGGATTGTATGCAGGATGTGGTGTGCCTTTTATGGATTTGATCCAAGAAGGGAACATCGGACTTATGGAGGCTGTTATGCAGTACGACAATATGGTTGAAAGCGATTTTCATGATTATGCTGCCACATATATTTGGCAGGCGATGACAGAAGCCGTTCAGGAACTAACAGAAGAAATTAAAGTACCTGCTTATGTTGCAGAAACAATGCAGAAAATTAAAGATGCAAGAGAAGAATTGAAAAATGCAACAGGAGAGGATCCTTCGGCTATAGATATAGCAAAGAAATTGGGGGATAAAACCGTAGAAGAAGTAGAAGATATTCTAAAATTAATGCAGGATCCGTCTATGTTGGAAAAACCGGAAAATGAAGCAGAACAAGAAGAAAAGAGTAAAAATGAAGAAGAGCAGGTGAACGCCGCAGATGCAGCAATTGCATCGCTAATACAGCAAGAAGAAATTAATGAATTATTGAGTGCTCTCACAGAAACAGAACAACAGGTAATAAAATTAAGATTCGGAATATCAAAAGACAAAGCCTACTCACCAGAAGAAGTTGGAAAAGAACTGCATCTTTCAGCAGACGAAGTTGTGAAAATTGAAAAAAATGCAATAAATACGCTTCGTAAAAATGCAGCAGATAACAACAAACAGATGATCTGAAAGAGTAAGTAATTTGTTGAATTTGAAACAAGATAGTGTTAGAATGTTGCTTATAGTAAATTTAGACAAGGAGTTAATTACAGGTTATGGGTTTGTTTAGTAAGATTTTCGGAACGCATAGTGAAAACGAATTAAAGCGTATTTACCCGATCGTAGATCAGATTGAAGCACTTGAGTCGGAGACAGAGCGTTTATCTGATACAGAGTTAAAAGATAAAACAAGAGAATTTAAACAGCGTCTTGCAGAAGGTGAGACAACAGACGATATCCTCCCAGAGGCATATGCAGTTGTAAGAGAAGCAGCCAAAAGAGTTCTTGGTATGAGACATTACAGGGTATAGTTGATTGGAGGAATTATTCTTCATCAAGGTCGTATTTCCGAGATGAAGACAGGAGAAGGAAAGACCCTTGTTTCTACATTGCCGGCGTACTTAAATGCATTGGAAGGAAAGGGGGTTCATATTGTAACTGTTAATGATTATCTGGCAAAGCGTGATGCTGAGTGGATGGGACAGGTGCATCAATTTCTTGGACTGACAGTTGGCGTTGTTTTGAATTCTATGGAAAATGATGAGCGCCGAGAAGCCTATAATTGTGATATTACCTATGTTACAAATAATGAATTAGGATTTGATTATTTGCGTGATAACATGGTCATTTATAAAGAACAGCTGGTACAAAGAGGATTACATTTTGCAATTATCGATGAGGTCGATTCAGTTTTGATCGACGAGGCAAGAACTCCGCTTATTATTTCAGGTCAGAGTGGAAAATCTACAAAACTTTATGAAGCATGTGACATACTGGCTCGTCAGCTCAAGAGAGGTGAAGCTAGTGGTGAATTCACAAAAATGAATGCCATCATGGGTGAAGATATAGAAGAAACAGGAGACTTTATCGTTAATGAGAAGGAAAAAAATATTAACCTTACAGAAGATGGTGTAAAAAAAGTCGAACAGTTCTTCCATATTGACAACCTTGCAGATCCGGACAATCTGGAAATACAACATAATATCATTCTTGCGCTTCGGGCTCATAATCTTATGTTCCGTGATCAGGACTACGTTGTTACTCCAGAAGGAGAGGTGATGATCGTTGATGAATTTACAGGACGTATTATGCCGGGACGTCGCTATTCGGATGGACTTCATCAGGCAATTGAGGCAAAAGAACATGTAAAAGTTAGAAGAGAAAGTAAGACACTTGCAACAATCACATTCCAGAACTTATTCAATAAATATGACAAGAAGAGCGGTATGACAGGTACTGCGCTGACAGAGGAAAAAGAGTTCCGTGATATATATGGAATGGATGTTGTTGAAATTCCTACGAACAAACCAGTACAAAGACAGGATCTTGAAGATGCGGTTTACAAGACAGAAGAAGAAAAATTCAAAGCTGTTGTAGAAGAAGTGAAAAGAGCACACGCTACAGGACAGCCAGTTCTTGTTGGTACAATTACAATCGAAATTTCAGAACTTCTTAGCAGAATGCTAAAAAAAGAAGGAATTCCACACAAAGTATTGAATGCAAAATTTCATGAACTTGAAGCTGAAATTGTTGCAGAAGCAGGTACACATGGAGCGGTTACGATTGCTACAAATATGGCAGGACGTGGTACAGATATCAAGCTTGACGATGAAGCAAGAGCAGCAGGTGGTTTGAAGATCATTGGTACAGAACGTCATGAATCCAGACGTATCGACAATCAGTTGAGAGGTCGTTCTGGACGTCAGGGAGATCCGGGAGAATCAAGATTTTATATTTCTTTGGAAGATGATCTTTTAAGACTTTTCGGATCTGACAAAATGATGACTGTCTTTAATACATTGGGCATAGAAGAAGGGGAGCAGATTGAGCATAAGATGCTTTCTAATGCAATTGAAAAAGCACAGAAAAAGATTGAGAGCAACAACTTTGGTATTCGTAAAAACCTGTTGGAATATGATCAGGTTATGAATGAACAAAGGGAAATAGTTTATGGCGAAAGACGCCGTGTGCTTGACGGCGAGAGCATGCGTGACACTGTGTACAGTATGATTACAGAATATGTCGAAGATACGGTGGATAGTTATATTTCATCCGAAGTAGACTCAGCAGAGTGGGATCTTAGAGAGTTTGAAAGAAGATTACATTTTACAATTCCACAGTTAATACTTCCATCAGATGAGGAAATGAGAAAGATGGAACAAAAAGAACTGAAGCATCTTATCAAGGAGCGTGCTGTAAAAGCATATGAGGAGAAAGAAGCTGAATTCCCTGAAAAAGAACAGATAAGGGAAGTAGAGCGAGTTGTTCTCCTTAAGATTATTGATGGAAGATGGATGGATCATATCGATGATATGGATCAGCTTCGTCAGGGAATCGGACTTCAGGCTTACGGACAAAGAGATCCTCTTGTTGAATATAAGATGATGGGATATGATATGTTCGGAGAAATGACAAAGTCTATTGCAGAGACCACGATTCGTACATTATTCCATATTCAGGTGGAACAGAAAGTAGAAAGAGAAGAAGTTGCAAAAGTAACTGGAACAAACAGAGGCGATTCTGCAGAGAATGCACCACAAAAGAGAACTGAGAAAAAAGTTTATCCAAATGATCCATGCCCTTGTGGAAGTGGCAAAAAGTATAAACAATGCTGTGGTAAGAATAAATAGGGATATAATTCATATGAGAATCTGCTATTGCAGATTCTCATATGTTTTGGTAAGATTATATAAATTTTATATTTCAGAAAGAGGTGAATAAAGTGGTTTTAATAGATGAATTAAAAATGAGATTAAGTGCATATGAAGAACCACTGAAAGATTTGAGGGATTCACTTTGACGTAGCGTCAAAGAAAGAAAGAATCGAAGAGCTGGAAAGAAGAATTGAGGAGCCAGGTTTTTGGGATGATCCAGAAGCTTCAAAACATACAATGAAGCATTTGAAAGGTCTTCAGGATATAGTAAAAGAAATAGAAGAACTTTTTGCATCCCATGAAGATCTTGGACTTCTGATCGAGATGAGTGAAGAAGATGCAGATGATGAAACGATTCAGGGAATCGAAGAAGAACTTTCCGAATTTGAGGAGAAATTTGAAAGTCTTCGTATTCAGACGCTGCTTACTGGAGAATATGACAACTGTAATGCAATTGTCACCTTACATGCAGGAGCAGGTGGAACAGAAGCCTGTGACTGGACAGGGATGCTTTATCGTATGTATAGCCGGTGGGCAGAAAAAAAAGGATTTGCAGTAGAGGTGTTGGATTATCTGGAAGGAGATGTGGCCGGTGTAAAAGGTGTAACTTTCGAAGTATCCGGAGAAAACGTATATGGATATCTTCGCTCAGAAAAAGGAGTACATCGCCTTGTTCGAATTTCACCATTTAATGCTGCCGGTAAACGACAGACATCGTTTGCATCATGTGATGTTATTCCAGATATTGAAGAAGACATTGATATTGAAATTGATGATGATGATCTTAGAATAGATACGTATCGCTCCAGCGGTGCAGGTGGTCAGCATATCAACAAGACTTCATCAGCAATTAGAATTACGCATTTGCCGACAGGTATCGTTGTTCAATGTCAAAATGAACGTTCACAGCATATGAACAAAGATAAAGCTATGCAAATGTTAAAAGCAAAGCTGTATCTTATGAAGCAGCAGGAACAGGCAGAAAAAGTATCTGGTATACGTGGTGAAGTTAAAGATATTAATTTTGGAAGTCAGATAAGATCCTATGTCATGCAACCATATACTATGGTAAAAGATCACCGTACAAATACAGAAATAAGTAATGTAGGTGCTGTTATGGATGGAAACATTGATCCGTTTATCAATGCATATTTGATGCAGCAGTAGATTCTGTAGAGAAAGTCAGGAGGAAAACATGATAAATATAGCAGTAATGGGATATGGTACTGTTGGTTCAGGAGTTGTAGAAGTACTTCGAATCAACAAAGACCTCATAAAAACAAGAGCAGGTGAAGAGATTAATGTAAAATATGTTCTTGATCTGAGAAAATTTCCGGGTGATCCAGTGGAAAAACTGATCATTCATGATTTTAAGCAGATTGTAGAAGATCCTGAAATAGAAATTGTGGTTGAAGTTATGGGAGGAATCGAACCAGCATATACATTTGTTAAAGAAAGTTTGATGGCAGGAAAAAGTGCTGTTACATCAAATAAAGCACTCGTTGCAAAACATGGTACAGAATTACTTGCCATTGCAAAAGAAAAAGGTGTTAATTTTCTGTTTGAGGCAAGTGTAGGTGGAGGAATTCCGATTATTCGTAATTTAATTTCATGCCTGACTGCTGATGAAATAGAAGAAGTTACAGGTATTTTAAATGGTACTACAAACTACATGATGACAAAAATGTTCTATGAAGGGGCAGATTATGCAGAAGTGCTGAAAGAAGCACAGGATAAAGGGTATGCAGAACGAAATCCAGAAGCCGATGTAGAAGGACATGATGCATGCAGAAAGATTGCAATTCTTTCATCTATCGTTTCAGGTCAACAAGTTGATTTTGAAGATATTTATACCGAAGGGATCACAAAAATAACAAAAGAAGATATGATGTATGCAAAAGAGATGAGCATGACGATCAAACTTTTGGCTTCAGCAAAAAAACAGGAAAATAAAATCTGTGCGATTGTTTCACCGGTACTTTTAGGTCAGGAACATCCACTTTATAGTGTAAATGATGTGTTTAATGCCGTTTTCGTTCACGGTAATATGCTAGGAGACGCTATGTTTTATGGAAGTGGAGCAGGAAAACTTCCAACTGCAAGTGCTGTGGTAGCAGATATTATTGATGCTGTAAAGCATAAAGATGAAAATGTAATGGCTTTTTGGACGGAAGAAAAATTAGAGTTACTTCCGTTGGCAGATACGAAAAAAAGATATTTTGTCAGAATTAAAGGAAATGAAGAGCAGATAAAAAATAATCTTGAAAATGCGTTTGGAAAGATTAGTCTTGTAAAAGTAAAGGGATTAACTGATGAATTTGGTTTTATAACGGAAGAATTAAGTGAGGCTGTTTATGAGAAAGCAGCTGCAAAGTTCCCTGAAATTTTGCATATGATTCGTGTGGAAGGATAAGTATCAATGAAATATGTAATTGTTTTGTGTGATGGAATGGCAGATGAACCGATAGAAGCACTAGAAGGAAAAACACCTCTGGAGGCGGCTTATACACCTTCTCTTGATATGCTTGCACCAGTTTCGGAATTGGGAATGGTAAGGACGGTACCGGAAGAAATGTCACCGGGGAGTGATACGGCAAATTTATCGGTGATTGGATATGACCCTAGAAAGTATTACACAGGAAGATCTCCGTTGGAAGCACTTAGTATTGGAGTAGATATGACACCACAAGATGTTTCTTTTCGTTGTAATATTGTTACATTGACAGAAGAGGAAGAGGATTACGAAGATAAAATCATCGTCGATCATAGTTCTGACGAAATTAGTACAGAAGACGCATCTGTTTTGTTGGAAGCATTGAAAGAAGGATTAAAAAAAGATGGCTATGAATTTTATTGTGGAACAAGCTACAGACATCTTCTAATCTGGAAAAATGGTAAAACAGTAGAACTTACTGCACCTCACGATATTCTTACAAAAAGAATTGGTGAATATCTTCCACAAGATCCAATCCTACGAGAAATGATGAAAAAAAGTTATGAAATATTATCAAAGCATCCGTTAAATCTGGAAAGAAAGAAAAAGGGGCTTAATCCGGCTAATTCAGTCTGGTTCTGGGGAGCAGGAACAAGGCCGGCACTTCCGTCATTTGAAACAAAGCATGATAAAAAAGGCGTTATGATATCTGCAGTCGATCTGCTGAAAGGAATCGCTGTAGGAGCAGGAATGCATAATATTATTGTGGAAGGAGCGAATGGTGGTCTTTGTACAAACTATGCAGGTAAAGCAAAGGCTGCAGTACATGCTCTTTTACGTGAAAATGCTGATTTTGCATATGTCCACATTGAAGCACCGGATGAAATGGGACATCAGGGAAATTTGAAAAATAAGATAAAATCAATAGAAAATATTGATCAGTATATCATAGGACCTATTGTTGACAGCATGTATCAGGCAGGAGAAGATTTTAGATTACTGGTGCTTCCAGATCATCCAACACCAGTAAGAGTAAGAACACATACGGCGGATCCGGTTCCATATTTGCTTTATGACAGTAGACAGGATGTGGACGGAAAGAAAACATATAGCGAGTCCACCGCATATAGTACAGGAAATATGACAGAAGAGGGATACAAGCTGATTTCTCATTTGTTTGAAGAAGAATAGACAGGAGGAAACATATGCTGATAGTAAAAAAATTCGGAGGTAGCTCCGTTGCCGACAGAGATTGTATTTTTCGTGTGGCAGAACGATGTATTGAAGATTACAGGAAAGGGAACGACATCATTGTTGTATTGTCCGCAATGGGTGATACAACAGACGAACTGATACAGAAAGCGAAAATGATCACGCAGGATCCATCAAAACGAGAAATGGATATGCTTCTGGCAACAGGAGAGCAGGTATCCGCTTCTTTGTTATCAATGGCTATCAATTCCTTAGGAGTTCCGGCAATTTCATTGAATGCATTTCAGGTTGCTTTTCACTGTACAAGCACATATGGTGGGGCACGTGTAAAGCGTGTTGATTCAGAGAGAATTCGTCACGAATTAGATTATAAAAAAATTGTAATTGTGACAGGATTTCAAGGAGTAAACAAGTACGATGATTTTGCTACTTTAGGTAGAGGAGGATCAGATACTAGTGCTGTGGCAATTGCGGCATCTCTCCATGCAGATATGTGCGAGATTTATACAGATGTAGATGGAGTATATACTGCTGATCCAAGAGTTGTTCCAAAAGCCAGAAAATTGAAAGAAATTAGTTATGAAGAAATGTTGGAACTTGCATCTCTTGGTGCAAAAGTGTTACATAATCGTTCTGTTGAAATGGCAAAAAAATATGGAGTACAGCTGGTAGTAAGATCCAGTCTTAATAACAATCCAGGGACAGTTGTGAAGGAGGTAGCAAAAGTGGAAAAAATGTTAATTAGTGGAGTGGCATCAGATAAAAATACATCTAGAATATCTGTGATCGGAGTAGACGACAAACCAGGTGTAGCTTTTAAGATTTTTAATACACTTGCAAGAAATAATATCAATGTAGATCTTATTCTGCAGTCAGTAGGACGTGGTGGTACAAAAGATATTTCGTTTACAATTGCACAGGATGATCTTGATGAGACACTTTCACTTCTTGAAAAGAACAAAGATATGTTAGGAATAGAAGAAATTGTACACAAAGATAATGTGGCTAAAATTTCAGTGGTAGGAGCAGGAATGCTCAGTAATCCGGGAATTGCAGCAAAGATGTTTGAAGCACTCTTCAATGCAAGAGTAAACATCAGTATGATCTCTACATCTGAAGTAAGAATCACAGTTTTGATTGATGAAAATGATGTAGAACGTGCGATGATTTCTGTACATGATGCATTTGGACTTGCAGATTAATTAAAGAGGTGTCATTTTTCCAGGTTTGAATTTGGAAAAATGACACCTCTTTATTATGCTTTTTGACTAAGTGTGCTGTTATGATAATCAGAAGAAAATGTGACATCTTCTCCAAACCATGCAGGAGGGGTAAAATGATTAGCAGAAAATTCATCTGGAAATTCTACTTCAGCAAGCATCAGAGGAGCAAGATCTTCAAGGAAGATATCAAGTTCAATCATTAAAAAATCTCCAAGAGGTATCATATACCGTTTTTTTGAAATGATTCTGCCATCAACCTTTGATCTAAGATGAAGATAAGCTTCTTTTGTAAGGGGAAGATTATATTCTTCACGTGTCATAAGTCCTTTAGATTTATAGGTGAGAAAATATTTGTTGTTGTCTTTTCGTATACGTACAACAGGAGCGGTACATAAATAACCTTGTTCGATTTCCCGAAAAGCGTATTTATCCAGATTTTTTGGCAGATGATCTGCGGTTATAAGGTATTTACGCTCGATTTCCATTTAAAACAATCCTTTCGTAGTAAATTTATTTCTGTAAAACTGTATCATTAATATACTATAGCTGTTTTTATTTCTTTGGATTTTTCTGCTCCAAATAGTATCTCAATCAAAGTAAGTGCAAAAGGGATAGCAGTCCCAAGACCACGGCTTGTAATGATAGTTCCGTCTACAGAAACAGGATTAAAAGTGACATCAGCATCTGTAAGACCATCTTCCATTCCTGGATAGCAACATGCTTGTTTTCTGTTTAAAAATCCAAGATAACCAAGAACAGTAGGAGCTGCGCAAATCGCTGCAATATAACGACCAGCTTCAAATTGAGATTTTAAGAAAGATGTAAGACCTTTGTGCTCTTTAAGATGGATTGTGCCAGGCATCCCTCCAGGAAGAATCAGCATATCTGGATCATTATTTACTTCATCAAAAAGGCAGTCAGCAACAATATCAATTCCATGTGCTCCATGAACACACAGGTTATCAGTAACTGATACCATATGAACATTTCCACCTGCACGTCTTAAAAGATCAACAGTTGTTAATGCTTCCACTTCTTCAAAACCATCTGCTAAAAAAATACAAATTTCTTTCATGCCTATACCTCCATATATAAGAATCTGCCTTTAGTGTAGCAAACCACTTTATTATTTGCAATGAAATATGGGAAAAAGGACTGGAAATTTATAGACTAATGTGCTATACTGGTTCAATGACTGCGAATGTAATTTTTTCAGGACAATATAAATCTGAAAGAAGATCAAATTGCGTTTGAATGGTACGAATCAAGGAGGAAATTTTAAAATGAGTTTAAAAGTAGAAAATTTAGAACATAATATGGCGAAACTTACAATTGAAGTTCCGGCAGAAGATGTAGAGAAAGCATTACAGGCAGCATATTTAAAACAGCGCAAACAGATCAGCGTGCCTGGATTCCGTAAAGGAAAAGTTCCAAGACAGATGATCGAAAAGATGTACGGTGCAGCAGTGTTCTATGAAGAAGCAGCAAACAAGATGATTCCGGAAGCTTACAGCAAAGCTTATGATGAGTGTGGATTAGATATCGTTTCTCAGCCACAGATCGATGTTGTACAGTTAGAAAAAGGAAAAGAATTCATTTTCACAGCAGAAGTTGCTGTAAAACCGGAAGTTACACTTGGTGAATATAAAGGATTAAAAGTAGATAAAGTTTCTACAAGAGTTATGTCTACAGAAGTTGACGAAGAAATTGAAAAAGAGCGTGTTAGAAATGCAAGAACTGTAGAAGTTACAGATCGTGCAGTTGAAGACAAAGATGAAATTACATTAGACTTCGAAGGATTTGTTGATGGTGTTGCATTCGAAGGTGGAAAAGCAGAAAACTTCCCACTTACAATCGGATCTGGATCTTTCATTCCAGGATTTGAAGATCAGCTCATCGGTGCTAAAATTGATGAAGAGATGGAAGTAAATGTAACATTCCCAGAAGATTACCAGGCAGAAGAACTTGCAGGAAAAGCTGCAGTGTTTAAATGCACAGTACATTCTATCAAAGCAAAAGATCTTCCAGAACTTGATGATGAATTTGCATCAGAAGTATCTGAGTTTGACACATACAAAGCTTACTGGGATGATGTAAAGAAAAAAATCAAAGAACGTAAAGAACGTGAAGGAAAAGCAAGAAAAGAAGATCAGGCTGTAGATCAGGCTGTAGCAAATGCGCAGATGGATATTCCAGCAGCTATGATCGATATGCAGGTTCGTCAGATGGCAGATGATTTTGCACGTCGTATTCAGCAGCAGGGACTTTCTGTAGAACAGTACTTCCAGTTCACAGGAATGACAGAAGAAAAAATGTTCGAGGAATTAAGACCACAGGCTGAAAAACGTATCAAAACAAGACTTGTTCTTGAAGCAATCGTTAAAGCTGAGAACATTGAAGTTGCAGATGAACGTCTGGATGAAGAACTCAAACAGATGGCAGATGCATACCAGATGGACGTAGAAAAATTAAAAGAGTTCATGGGTGAAAATGAAAAGAATCAGATGAAAGAAGATATAGCTGTACAGGATGCAGTTACATTACTTGCTGATGCAGCTGTAGAAGGCTAATCTAAAGATAGAAGGAATCTTAAGTCTGAGGGGAAGAACATCTTAAATGCCTGCCTTGTATAAGGCAGGCAGGCTTATATAATTCAGGAGGGATATTATGAGTTTAGTACCTTATGTAGTTGAACAAACAAGCCGTGGAGAGCGTTCCTACGACATTTATTCGAGATTATTAAAAGAGAGAATTATCTTTCTTGGTGAAGAGGTAAATGATGCATCAGCAAGCAATGTTGTTGCACAGCTTCTTTTCCTGGAAGCGGATGACCCGGATAAGGATATCCAGTTATATATCAACAGTCCAGGAGGTTCTGTAACAGCGGGACTGGCAATTTATGATACAATGCAGTACATCAAATGTGATGTTTCTACAGTGTGCATCGGTATGGCTGCAAGTATGGGAGCATTTCTTCTTGCAGGAGGTAAGAAAGGAAAACGTTTTGCACTTCCAAATGCAGAAATTATGATTCACCAGCCATCTGGCGGAGCACAGGGACAGGCAACAGAGATTAAAATTGTTGCAGAACATATTTTAAAAATTCGTCAGAAATTAAATGAAATGCTTGCTGCAAATACAGGACAGAGTCTAGAAGTTATCAAGGCAGATACAGAAAGAGATAATTTCATGTCTGCTGCAGAAGCAAAAGAGTATGGACTGATTGACGAAGTAATCACAAATCACTAAGAACAATTATGAGGTGAATGACAGTATGGCAGGAAAAATGAATGATGATACAGTAAGATGCTCCTTCTGTAATAAACCACAGTCTCAGGTGAGAAAACTGATCGCCGGACCGAATGGAACATATATTTGCGATGAATGCATCAATATATGTTCTGAAATTATTGAAGAGGAATTCGAATACGAAGAAAACAGAGCATTTGATGATATCAATCTTCTTACACCAGAAGAGATCAAAGCATTTTTGGACGAGTATGTAATCGGACAGGATGAGGCAAAAAAGGTGCTTTCTGTTGCTGTATATAATCACTACAAAAGGATTATGGCAGAACAGGATCTGGGTATAGAATTACAAAAAAGTAATATTCTGATGCTTGGACCTACAGGATGTGGTAAAACATTATTGGCACAGACGCTTGCCAAAATCTTAAATGTTCCGTTTGCTATTGCTGATGCTACGGCATTGACAGAAGCAGGATATGTAGGAGAAGATGTTGAAAATATCCTTCTGAAGATCATTCAGGCGGCAGATGGCGATATCAGCCGTGCAGAGCATGGTATTATTTATATTGATGAAATAGATAAAATTACCAGAAAATCAGAAAATCCATCTATCACGCGAGATGTTTCTGGTGAAGGTGTTCAACAGGCTTTACTAAAAATTATTGAAGGAACTGTTGCATCAGTACCACCACAGGGAGGAAGAAAGCATCCACATCAGGAATTGATCCAGATAGATACTACAAATATATTATTCATTTGTGGTGGAGCTTTTGAAGGTATCGATAAGC
>JAHHTM010000149.1 GCA_020024675.1 Muricomes sp. | reverse complement strand
AAAGATATTATCGAATACTACCGTACACGATTCCAGATAGAGTTCTGCTTCCGGGATTCCAAACAGTTTACAGGGCTCAATGATTGCCAGGCTAGAGACTTGAAGAAACTGGACTTCGCTTTCAATGCGTCACTGGCTTCGGTAAACATCGCAAAGGTCATACGCCAACGGTACTATCCGTCGCTCTCTATCGGACTGCTAAAAGCCTATCTGAGTAACACTTATATGCTCAAAAGAATTTTCAGAAAGTCTGGTCTGAAGCCGAACAGAACATTTAATGCTAAGCTTATCAAAGAACTCTTTGGCATAGTGGCAGAAGCCGCTTAGACAATATATTGAATTTTTAACGGACTATTAGACTAAGGTATCCTGTTATATATGTTTTATTATATGTTGCTCCCATATTCTCTTTAGAACAACTCCCAAAACCGCAAATAAGCACGAATAAGGAAAGAACTTTTGTTATACAATTTTTTATATAAATATTATTTTCGTATTCCTGTTACTGCTGTTATTTTAAATTGGAAATTAAAGTCATCTGAATCCAACTTCTAATTTGTGCTTATTTTGAAAGGTAGATAGTTGATTTCAATAGGAAAGAGTAATCCTTTGTTAGAATTTGAAGATTTGACAAAAGATTCTCCTCCTTGGAAATACGACCAGCCAATTCTATACCCTCCAATTAAATGTAGATGCAAATCTTGAATCGAAAGATATTCCAATAAGGTTGGAAGCTCCTAGTAATTCTATTATTGCTGTTTGGAGTTTTACCAAACAGCAATAATTTTATTTACTGCCAGAGCCGCTTAGGCTTGGCGGATTTTTAACGAAATACTGTCAGATGCTTGCGAATATCCATAGGTAGGTATTGTTGTCCTCTACATCCTCGTTTTTTTATTTTACTCGTAGTTCACCGACAGTTTACGAACAAGACATCCATTCCTAAAGTTCAACAGTAACCATTCGAGAATAAATTCGTCTGGGGTCACCGTAAAGAACTATACTTTCGATAATGGCTCCTCTAGTGGCAGGCACTATCTTGTTATATACAACTTTACCATTCAGTCTTATTTCTACTGGCTGCTGTGTATTTATGCTGTCTAAGAAAATAGAGAGTTTACCTTTTACTCCTTCATGCAGTGGAGTTGTGTTTATGTAGTAGACATTCTTGTCTTTTCGGACATCAAAAAGCATTCTGGCTTTTTTTGAATCTGCTTTGAGTTCTCTAAAGTCAAGAAAATAAACTCCATCAGAGAATTTTCCATTTTCATCATTATAATCAGGTGCTATGTTAGCATATACATAGGTTACCCTATCCGGAGTAATTTTGCGAGAATGTTTCTTCATCCATGGTAGAGCATTGAAATATCTTATATAATGACCGCGGTCTACCTGTATTATCACGCTATGTTCAAAATCTCCTTGGTTATTCTCTCTTAATTCTCGCATTCTATCTTGCCATTTGTAAGCATAGGTACTACGTCCATAGGCATAATCACTCGCACCAACTTCCATCCTGAATGCTACGTTTCTCAAGTTTACTTCAGAGCCGTCAGGACGTTCGGCTGCGGCAAGAACACCGAAAGCAGCAAAATAGTCGGGCATGAATAAAGCCAAACGATTGGTTCCATATCCTCCTTCTGATATACCAGTAAGATATATTCTTTCGCTGTTGAAATTCTCATTCATCATAGCCAATTGAGCAAGCTTTTTGAAGATATATATCTGAGGAGTAAAATACCAGCGTCCTTTTCTGTCGTCAGCCATTCGCGGTACTATAAAGCATGAAGGATCATCACCATATTTGTTTTGTATTCCAGTAAAATCTAAAAGTGTAGACCATTCATCAGAATTGATATCACTGCCCCATGCTGTTTCTGCACTGGGATATCTGCCTCCACCATGAAGGTTTATTATCAACGGAAAACCTTCATTAGGTTTTGTACCTTTAAAGAAACGTATCATCCTCATTTGCTCATTTTGAGGAAGATGGCATACGATGTCTTTCTCCAATGTAATCTCGTTAAAACCCATTTGAGAGGACATGTCGCTGTGTGTTTCTTTCCAGTATTGCCAAAATTTAGAGATTGTTGGTTTTATGTCATCTTCCGGAATAACCTCAAGATTAAATCGTTGTTGTGGCTTTTCGGGAGTTACCGCAAAAGCTTGAGTTTTTATATAATCTCGAACCTTGTCATCCGATAAGAATTCAATTTTTTCTTCTGTTTTTTCCGGTGACAATTTTTCTGAACTGCAGGAAGATAACAATAGATAGAGAATGGAAAGTAATATAAACGTTTTTCTCATTGCTATATTTCTTAATAACCGTTAACAGGCAATCCACTCCATCCCTCAGCTGTTTTATATGCTTCTACAGCACTCTTGGGTACCAATATCTTATAAAATTGATTTATCCCAGAAAAAGGTTCTCCTAATAATGCAGGAGGAGTTGCTGTTTGAAATTTAATTTCCTGCAATGCGCTACAGTTATAAAATAGCCAATCACCCAATTGTCTGATATTTCCTTTAAAGAATATGTGTTTTAGTTCCCTACAATTTTCAAAACAACTTTCAGGAAGAACGATAACATTTGACGGAACTTCTATTGATTCCAGTTTAAGGCAGTATTTAAACGCTTCTTTCTCAATAGTCTCCAAAGATTCTGGAAGAGTGATTTTCTTCAAATATTGTGATAGGGCAAAAGCTCCTTCGCCAATTTTATTACATTTAGATTTTTTTGGAAAGACAACTTCCTCCAATTTTGAATATCCCATCCATCCCAATCCTATTTGAGTGCATGTAACTGGCATGATTACTTTTTTTACGTTCTTGTTGTCTTTTAGGAATTTGTCATAATAATCTACATTAAGCGTAGCTTCAGAAAGGTCAAGTTCGGCCAATTCAAACGACTCGTTCTTTAAACTATTCAAGTCTTCCTGGCTAACGCCATTTTTTACTTTAAGGTACTTGATTTTATCTTTCTTCTCTTTGTCCATACTTTCTAGGTATTCAACCAAAGACTTGCTTCCGGAAATTATTTCTTCACCAATTCTTTTTGCAGTGTTAGCTTCACCTTTTAGAGGAATGAAAGAATAACGGAATCTTACATTTCCTGGAATCTTGTCTTTTCCATACGCATCTAAGAACTGAAATTTGACATATTTGTCACCGTCGGCAGCACGTATAATCAATACGTTCTTTCTAATGTTTACTTTGGGAGGCATAATCTTTAAATCCATTTTGAACCATGAAATCAAGTTCTCATTGAAACTACCTTCCACTTCCTCCGAATGCATTTTAAAAAGCTTTACACCTTGGTGCTTTTTATCTACTTTCCAATTATCTGCATTTGCCACAAATTCGGAAGCACTCTTTATCCCGTCAAAATCGTCTGTTTCCGTCAGATAAACAGCGGCTTTCCCTTTACCGCTTTCACCGCCATTGGTACGTCCTTCCGTGGTAAGGAATGCAATATCCCAATCAACGGTAGATTCTGCATCCTTGTCTGTTAGCTGAAGTTGTTTTTTCAAAAACGAAAAATAGGTAAAATCTCCTTGTTTTGATGCCTGAGATTTAGAATGGTCTATTTCGACAGTAATGGTCTCTCCTTCTTTAATTTGATTTTCAATCTGTTCTTTTTGATCTTCATTCGGATTCTCTTTCGGCGTATCTGAATCGCATGAAGTCATTGATAAGAATGACATGAAAGAGCATAATGCTAAAATTGTTTCTTTACGTTTCATCTTTTTTCTATATTTGTTAGGATTTTAAAAAAAATGTCCATAAAAAACTCGAGAGAAGTCCTTGAATTTGTTGAAATATAGTTTGCCACGATTGTCCTTTATGCTAATGGAGTAAAAAAATATAGAATTTTAGAAATGTCGCTAACTGATACCATTAAACTGAAAGTCTTTTTAGGCAAAACTAAATTTCAATTCTTCCATGTCCCTTGATTTTATAGACTTGATTGTTTTATCTCTAAGTTGTCTCATTTTCAATGAGACGCTGGTGCAGGAACTTTTGAGAAAAGAAAACTTTTATCCTAGTATCCTTATTTCTTCGGCAAAGGTATCTTTTTGAAATTGGACGGGCAATACCTATTTCAAGGTATTCTTCAGTTTGCTATAACAAAGATTGTATAGGTATAGCTTTGGGTGAGCTGAGACATTTAAGATGAAATATATCCCCAAATCAGGCAAGAAGACACCTTGGACTGGTTGCTTCTGGTTTATCGGATGCTTACGTTACTCTATTTAGCTCAATGAAGTCTCCAGACCCGTATTTGACAGCGCCATTTCTACGAAACGTGCC
>JAHHTM010000148.1 GCA_020024675.1 Muricomes sp. | reverse complement strand
TTGCTAGACCGAACAAAATTGATGCCAGGAAGAGTTATGGTTATGTTGGTCTGTACAGGAGCAATACTTGGATTTTGTAATTTGTATGAGCCGATTCTTGAATTTGCAGGTGCGGGAGCAAGCGTACCATTGTTAGGTTTTGGAAATGTTTTGTGGCAAGGAGTAAAAAAAGCAGTAGATGAAAATGGATTTTTGGGGATTTTTATGGGAGGATTTAAAGCTAGTGCGGTTGGAATAAGTGCAGCACTTGTATTTGGTTATCTTGCATCATTTATTTTTGAACCTAAGATGAAAAAATAAAGAAATGGGCTGCAAAGTAAGTCTATAAAGAAGAATCGCCAGAAGCAGTATTTGCTGAAACTGACGATTCTTCTTTTTGTGCAGATTAGTATTTTACAATGCATGCAATACCACAAATTCCGGGACCGGTATGTGTGGCAATGCTTAGTGAAAGTTGTGAATTCCAAACTTCGTAATCTGGAAAATAAGATTGTACAGTTTTATTCCATTCATTTCCTAAATCAGATAAACCAGAAGAAGTAGTACAAATTGTAACATTTTTCTCTCTATATTCGTGTGCGAGATCATATTCCACAGCTTTCAGCAATTCTTTTAAGGCTGCTTTTTTACCTCTTGTTTTTTTGTATGGAGTTAGATTACCATTTTTAAACATAAGAATCGGTTTAATATTAAAAAGAGAGCCGATAGCAGCTATAGCAGGTGTAATACGCCCACCCTTTTTGAGATATTCTAAAGTATCGACAGAAACATATATTGTTGCATCAGCAGAAGCATATTCTAGTTTTTCTTTAATCTGTTCTGCAGAAAAGCCTTCACTTCTTAATTTTATAGCATCATATACAGATTGTTTTAGAGTAACCGAAATTCTTTGATTATCAACAACAATTACTTTCCCATCATAATTCTTTGCCAACATGCTGGCAGTGTCCATAGATCCACTCAAAGCAGAAGACATAGGTATATGAAGAATCTTATCATACGTCATCAATAATTGATCCCAAAGATCTATAAGACTTCCAGGAGAAGGTTGGGAAGTAGTAATATCAGCGCCTTGTTCCATTTTCTTAAAAAATTCTTCTTGTGTCAGATTTATATTTTCGTAAAAAGTTTTTCCATCAATGATAAAAGGCATAGGAACAAGAAAAATTCCTAATTGTTTAGATTCATTGTCAGAAATACCACTGTTTGTGTCAGTTACAATTGCTAATTTTGTACCAGTCATTATGATCCTCCTAAAATAGAACAATGTTCTGTTTTCGAAGGTATACTATCATTTTTTTCCTTGTTGGTCAAGAAGAAAATGTGTATAATGTACAGGAATAATAAAATTATCAAAGAAAAGAGAGGAGCTTTTAAATGGAAAAAAAAGAATATAAATGTACTGCAGCCACAAAAGAAGCTCTGTTTGATGCAATCTTCGCTTTGTCAAAGCAAAAAGAATATGACAAAATTACGATAAGAGAAATCTGTACTTATGCAGGGATTTCAATAGGATCTTTTTATCATCATTTTAAGTCGAAAGATGATCTTGCTATAGAGGCATATTATCAGGTAGATAAATTGATCAATGAAGATTTTAAAGAATTGTGTAAAAATAAGACACCAGAAGAAAACTTATATCTTATTTTGAAAAGTTATATAGAGTATGTTTCAAATGAAATAGGAATATTAATCAAAACCTACTATAAATTAATTATGGAAGAAACGTCGGTATCGGCATTCGAACCAGAAAGATTGTATTATAAAGCGTTGACATGTATTCTTTTAGAATGTTCAAAAAAGGGGTATATAAAAGAAAACATAAATGTTAATGAGATAACAGAATATTGTCTGAGATTTTTACGTCGATTGATTTTTGACTGGAGCCTGCATGATGGAAAATATGATTTAACAAAACAATTTGAAACGGATTATTGTTATCTGATCCAGGGATTAAAATAGATGTTTAATCTATAGGATTTAACACAAATCGATCGGTGTGTGTTGGAACATGGAAAGGCTGGTGTGACTATTTACAACATTGATCAGAAAAGGAAAAAATAAGAGTTTTGTTATTATTGCAATACTTCTATCTTGAAATAGATAAGATGGATGTGCTAACATATGTATAACAATCGAAAGATAAAGGTGGTGATAGTATGCTGATAGAAGTTGATTTTAACAGTGATGAAGCAATCTATATTCAGCTTAGAAATCAGATCATCATGGGAATTGCAACTTCCGTGCTTCATGAAGGAGAATCTTTGCCATCAGTAAGGCAGATGGCGGAAATGATCGGAGTGAATATGCATACAGTAAATAAAGCATATGCTGTATTAAAACAGGATGGATTTATCCAGTTGGATCGCAGAAAAGGTGCGGTGATCCAGCTCGATATTGACAAGATAAAGGCGCTTGAAGAGATGAAAGAAAAACTTATGATTTTGCTTGCGACGGGTTGTTGCAAGAATATTTCGCGAGAAGAGGTGCATTGCCTTGTAGATGAGATATTTGATGAATATGAATAAAACATCAAAAGGAAATCTGACAGGATCAGGAGGGATATATGCTGAATAATTATACCAAACAGGCAGAACGTGTAATAAAATATGCGGGAACGATTGCAAAGAAGATGAATCACCCATATATAGGGACAGAACATCTTCTGCTTGCACTTAGGAAAGAGTATACAGGGGTTGCAGGACAGGTGCTGGCTGCACATGGTGTAGAAGAGGAAGAAATATTAAAACTGATGGATGAGCTTATTGTTCCGGAGACAGAAGCTGTTATTTCAAAGACTCCAAAACAGAGTCCAAGACTTATAAATCTTTTGGAAAACAGCGCAATAGAGGCATCACATCTGCAGTTGAATAGTGTAGGAACAGAACATCTTTTACTTGCTATGTTACATGATCCGGATTGTGTTGCAACAAGAATACTCATTACGTTAAATATCAAATTGCAAAACATGGTCGCAGATATTGTAGATGCATCCGGAATGGATCCGAAAGAATATCAGCAGATAGTGAAAGAAAGTACGCAAGGACAAAGGGGCGCTTTAGAACAGTTTTGCACAGATCTTACACAGCAGGCTCAAAATAGGGAATTAGATCCTGTAGTGGGTAGAGAAGAAGAAATTTTCCGTTTGATGCAGATTTTGAGTAGACGTACAAAAAATAATCCATGTCTTATAGGAGAACCAGGTGTTGGAAAGACTGCGATTATTGAAGGGCTTGCACAAAGAATTGTAAGCGGTGTTGTACCATCTAATATGAAAGAAAAGAAAATATACACATTGGATCTTGCCGGACTAATCGCAGGTTCAAAATATCGTGGAGAATTTGAAGAGCGCATGAAAAATCTGATTGAAGAAGTAAAAGCAGAAGGGAATATTATTCTTTTTCTGGATGAGTTACATTCAGTCATTGGTGCAGGTGGAGCGGAAGGTGCAATCGATGCATCAAGTATTCTAAAACCGGCGCTAGCAAGAGGCCAGATACAGCTTATTGGTGCAACTACGATAGCTGAATATAGAAAACACATTGAAAAGGATGCGGCACTTGAGAGAAGGTTTCAGCCAATTACTGTAGAAGAACCAACGGAAGAACATTGTGTTGAAATTTTAAAGGGGCTTCAAGGAAAATACGAAAAACATCATAAAGTAGAAATTACACAGCAAGCACTTAAGGCAGCGGTTTATCTTTCAAAGCGTTATATTACAGATCGAAATCTTCCAGATAAAGCAATAGATGTACTGGATGAAGCTTGTTCAAAGGTAAGCATGAATGGTTATAAAGTTCCGGATAGCCTGAAAAATCTGGAAGAAGAATGGAAAAAACAGATGCACGAAAAAGAAGATTGCATCCGTTTAAATGATTTTGAAAAAGCAGCAGGTATTCATGAGGAACAAAAAAATATAGAGAAGAAGCTAAAAGATCTGAAAAGACGATTCAGACGAAAAACAGAAGAAAACAGTCTGATTGTTGATGAAAATGATATTGCAGAAGTGGTTTCTGCATGGACGAAAATACCGATTCAAAAATTAGCAGAAAGTGATGCAGAAAGACTGAAAAAGTTAGAGCAGACGCTTCATAAAAGGGTGATTGGACAGGAAGAAGCAGTCAGTGCTGTTGCCCGTGCCGTAAAAAGAGGAAGAGTAGGATTAAAAGATCCTAAAAAACCAATTGGTTCCTTTTTGTTTCTTGGCCCTACAGGTGTTGGAAAGACAGAACTTTCAAAAGCACTTGCAGAAGCTTTATTTGGAAACGAAGAAGCTATGATTCGAGTAGACATGTCGGAATATATGGAGAAACATTCGGTTTC
>JAHHTM010000147.1 GCA_020024675.1 Muricomes sp. | reverse complement strand
TCTCTATTCCTTATTAGGGTATTTGTAATATAGTCCATGATGATTAGCATACCGATTGGTTGTAAATGGTCACCAAGTTGATTTGTATCAAAACAAATAAGCCGATTACTCATATCTACATTTGTTTGAAATGCAAAGGTGTTTAATGACCCTGTTGTGAAGATTCCAAATGCCTTTGCAATATTTTCAGATAAAGGATCATTTTGCATTTTTAGAGATTGTACAAAATCGCTTAATGTAGGAAGGGTACCAGAATATTCATTTGCAATATAATCTGCATAGGTCATTCGTGTTGCTTCATCAATCACCGTCATTTCCTGTGGAGAAATAGAGTCTTGTTTAGATATAGCAGCATAAAGGGAAAGCATAAACTCGGTTTTCATGATAACAGGATTCTGATCTTCTCCTTTGCCTTTTGCTATGTCCATTGCGTTGATATGCGTTAATGAAGTAGGAGAAAGTTTTATAACTGTTCCTCCAAGTTGTTCAATAAGATTTGTGTACTCACGTTCAGGATCGAAGATAATTAATTTATCCTTTGAATTAAGAATGTTGTATATTTCTTCTTCTTTCTTTTTAAAAGATTTACCACTTCCTGAGCTTCCAAACTGAGAAGCGTTACCATTCATTAAGCTTTTTCTATCAATATAGATTCCTCGTCCACTGATGGCATTTCGGCCATAGAAAATACCATTTTCATCGGTTCGCTCTTGAACAGTAAAGGGGATAAATGCTGCCAAGCCTTGCGTAGTTAATGTACGCAATTTTTCTCCTTGCTCTGTAAGGAATCTATTCACCCCCAAAGGGAGAGCAGTCATTAATCCATCTTCTTGTTCAAGTGTAAGTGATTCCATTTTGCAACCATTTGCTCTTGCTATAGACTTTATTTCTTTTGTTTCTTCATTAAGTTTTTCTATACTATCTTCAGCAATTACCATTGTGATAAAACTTAAAAATAAACGCTGATCCGCTTCGTGTAAATCTTTATTCCATTCTTCCTGAGTTTCTCTTTGTTTTCTAAGATTGTATGGAATTTGAGCAGAAAAATTATTATGCCGATTCTGCCGTTCCTGCCAGTTTGTAATATTTGTCTCAACTTTCATAGCATTCTGCTCAACAAGTTTTACGGCCTGGTCTGTTGGAACTGGCAGAATATCTACAGATAAGCTGAAATTCCTGTCTCTTTCTGTTAAAGCAAAAATAATATCATCTTTGATATAATTTGCAAAGCCTGAAGGGGGGATATATAAAGTGCGATAGTACGTTCCATTTGCAAATAAGCAATCGTCTTTTGGAAGATATGTTAACTTAGCCGGGGCAAGCAAATCATCAACTCCATGTCTAGCTTTTAAGAAACGCTCTATATTAAGTTCTTTAAAAAAGCTAATATCATCAAGGTGTAAGAAATTATAGATTGCTTCAAGATAATCAGTGGAATCCACTGATGAGATGTTACTTCCCATTAATTTTATCTCACTAAATAAATTCTGCTGATATCTGGTAATTTCCCGGTCTGCTTCTTCTGCTGTTTTTGAGGAGACATTAATTTGAAGATAACAATCTTCTGTAATCTTTGCCCCTTTTTTATTGTTTTGTTTTTGCCAGTGATTATACTCTTTTCGATATTCATCCCATTTGTCATTCTGCATAGGAAGGTATCGTTTTTCTTTGAATTCGTTTTCATCTACAAGTCTTTTAATAATCGTATATTTGTAAGGTATTCCCGGCTCTAAAGTATTGAGCAGATTAAACCATTTTTCAAGACGATCCATGCGATGATCACGTGATAAAATCTTATAGTTGATGTTATCTAAATGAAAAGCCCTTACAAATGTATTTTCATCAGTTTTAAAAATATTAAAATCTGCATCATATTTTTTTAGCGGTAAAATATCTTGCGAGAATTTAATCTTTCTGGGCTTTTTTCTTTTTCTTTCTGCCGAAGTAGTTCTTAAAACTTTTAGTTTTCCCATTCTTTTTCTCCTTTCTTAATTCAAGATAAATTTCATTCTTATGACCAAAAGTTAGTGGTGGCATTTTATATATAAAAAGGAATTTTTTTAATGCTTGTACTCCACTCATTTGGTGATAAGTAAACAATGCTAAGAAGATAAGTGGGGCACAAATGAAGGCACTTATGTACACCGTGATTGGCAGTGGAATTTTTGCCTTGAAATAGAGAAAAGCACTTGTTCCTATGCCCAGCAAAAGACCAGATCCACCAAAAATGACTTGAGATAACGTTAAGCCGCCTAAGGCATCAGATTTTACATCACGAATTTCCTGGTTGATTTTTAATTCAATCATATATCTTTTCCTTTCTTATTTTATAGTCCGGTCATCATTGATATAAAGTGATCGGCTGACTTACAAATTCCTAAAGTAATTAAGCCTCCGACAGCAAAGTCTTTTGTCCAGTACATAATGCCACTAATGACTTCGCCACTTTGGACAAGCTCAACCGCTTTTGTTGAGTCGCTTCCTATAAGTTTTGTGTAGATAATTAAAGCAAGCATAATGATTACTCCCTGAAGACATACGTTAATCCAGCTCCGAATAAATTTTCTTGAAACATCGGATGTCCCTTGTCCTGCTGCAGCGGCAACAAAAAGCGGAGAAAGGGCAGAGTAAATATACATTTTTAAAAAACGACCCCATACTGTAATGATTAGAAGAATAGACATACATAAACATAGCAGCATGAGAAGAAGGCCTAAAATTCCTTGAATCAAGGATTGTCCAAAAGATGCTTCTTCAAGAGCTTTTACAATTTCTTTAGGAACAGAGGCGGTAAAACGTGCACCGCCTCCACCAATTTTTGCCATAAGTCCTTGGCAAAATTCAAAGACCCAGAGCATAATATCCATAATTTGTACCAGTAAAAATTCTCCAATAACAAAATGCAGTATAGGTTTAAACCAAAATGCAGGGTCCATAACTTCTTTGATATTCACAGATTGTTTAATGATTCCATAAAGGAAAAAGCAAACGAAAAGAGAAGCTGCAATAATGGTCATTGTAGCATTTATGTTTTTCACCATTTGCCAAAGTTGTGGATTCCACTGTTGAGGTGAAGAAAAAAGCAGGTTATATGCCTCAAAACAAGTGGAAGTCCACATTTCGACAGAGCGTTCAATGAAACTCATAAAATTACTCCTAGCTTAGTAGGTAATTTAAGAGCCATGGTGTGCCTGCGATAATTATACCTGCGATTAAACCGTTGATACCATGGCTTCGTCCTGATGCATCTTCTCTCTGCCACGCCATACCGAGTTGATAAATTCCATAAATAGCCACAATCATACCAATGCTTGAGACAATACTTACAAGCAATGTTTTCGCATTATTGATTGTTGCAACAGGATCTACTGCAGCGAAGCAGAATGCAGGAAGTGATAGCGTAAGAACAATAAAAAAGAGTGCTAAATTAAGCACTCTACGACTCTTAAGGTGATTTGTTTTTTTCATTTTTTTAATCCTCACTTTCATAAATGTTATAAATTTTTTCTAATTTTTTTAAATCAAAATTATCTACATTTATTTCGATAATTTCTTGTGAATCGGGAGCAGAATCAACGGGTATGATACTTATTCCCATCTCTTCTTTTCCGCTCCAGTCATAATAGTTGTTATTTATATCTGCAGTATATTTATAATTTGGATGAAGCGTTGGGTCTGCTTTTTTATCTTTTATCCAGCCATATCCTTTTATGTTGACAACGCAATCTGTATCTTTCATTTCATCTAACTCATTAGCAAAGATTAAAGAACGTCCCGTTTGATTTAAACTTTGAGAAGATGAAGGATTATGCCCATAACTTCTTGATTGCTGCTGAGCAGATATTGTCTCTGTGCCTATCCATTTCTCAATGTATTCATTTGTATGTTTTCCACTACCTCCGAGATAAACCGTGGAACTACATGTTCCAATAACGGCTTCCCATTTCTTTTTAAATCTTTCTTCGAGCTGGCTGATTTCTTGAATTGCCATCAGGTAACTTATATCGAATTTTCTTGCTGTCACAAGCCCTTTATCAAAGTCAGCAGGAAGCTGAACTGAAGGAAGTTCATCAATGACAAATTGCACAGGAACAGGAAGTTTGTTGTTTTTCTGAGATTTTCCTGTTGCATATAGCAGTTGAAATGCTTGCGTGTAAATCATAGAAACAATGAAGTTAAATGTTTCTTTTTCACTTGGAATAACAAGATAAAGTATTGTCTTTTCTTGTCCTAACTTTTGAAGATCCAGTTCATCATTTGCCATGAGTTTACGAACTGCAGGAAGAAGAAAGTAACTAATACGGCCCGATAGTGTTGATTCGATGCCTAAAATCGT
>JAHHTM010000146.1 GCA_020024675.1 Muricomes sp. | reverse complement strand
ATTGCAGGTCTTGATGTAAAACGTATCATCAATGAGCCAACAGCAGCAGCACTTGCATATGGACTTGATAATGAAAAAGAGCAGAAGATCATGGTATATGACCTTGGTGGTGGTACATTTGATGTATCTATTATCGAGATTGGTGATGGTGTTATCGAAGTATTATCTACAGCTGGTAATAACAAACTTGGTGGAGATGATTTCGATCAGAAGATTACAGATTATATGCTTGCAGATTTCAAAGCAAAAGAAGGTGTAGATCTTTCTACAGATAAGATGGCTCTTCAGAGATTGAAAGAAGCAGCTGAGAAAGCTAAAAAAGAACTTTCTTCTGCAACAACAACAAATATCAACCTTCCATTCATCACAGCAACAAGTGAAGGTCCAAAACATTTCGATATGAACCTTACAAGAGCTAAATTTGATGAACTCACAGTTGATCTTGTAAATAAAACAGCAGAACCAGTTAACCGTGCAATTTCAGATGCAGGTATCTCAGCATCTGAACTTGGTCAGGTATTATTAGTTGGTGGTTCTACACGTATTCCAGCAGTACAGGAAGCAGTAAAACGTCTTACAGGAAAAGAACCAAGTAAATCTTTGAACCCAGATGAGTGTGTAGCACTCGGTGCATCAGTTCAGGGTGGTAAATTAGCAGGAGACGCAGGTGCAGGAGATATTCTTCTTCTTGATGTTACTCCACTTTCACTTTCTATTGAAACAATGGGTGGTGTTGCTACAAGACTGATCGAAAGAAATACAACAATTCCTACAAAGAAGAGTCAGATATTCTCTACAGCAGCAGATAATCAGACAGCAGTAGATATCAATGTTGTACAGGGAGAAAGACAGTTCGCAAGAGATAATAAATCCCTCGGACAGTTCAGACTTGATGGAATCCCTCCAGCTCCACGTGGAATCCCTCAGATTGAGGTTACATTCGATATTGATGCCAATGGTATTGTTAATGTTTCAGCAAAAGATCTTGGAACAGGAAAAGAACAGCACATTACAATTACAGCTGGATCAAACATGTCAGATGATGATATCGATAAAGCAGTAAAAGAAGCAGCTGAGTTTGAAGCACAGGATAAGAAACGTAAAGAAGCAATCGATGCAAGAAATGAAGCAGATGCTATGGTATTCCAGACAGAAAAAGCAGTGAAAGAAGTTGGCGATAAACTGGATGCTACAGATAAAGCAGCAGTAGAAGCTGATTGCCAGGCATTAAAAGATCTTCTTGCAAAATCTACTCCTGAAGAAACAACAGAAGCACAGGTTGCAGAAATCAACGCAGCAAAAGAAAAATTAATGGAAAGTGCTCAGAAACTCTTTACAAAGATGTATGAGCAGGCAGGAGCAGCTCAGGGAGCAGGTCCACAGGCTGGTCCAACACCAGAAGCAGGCCCGGCACCAGAAGGTTTCCAGGGAGATGACGTAGTAGACGGAGATTATAAGGAAGTCTAATATGAATAGGATTCTACGGGGGCAAAAAGCTTCCGTAGAATTTCTTTGTTACATTTAGAAGGACATATGAAAGGGTAGAGTGTTATGGCAGAGTCAAAAAGAGATTATTACGAGGTACTCGGTGTAGGCCGGGACGCCAATGATTCTGAAATCAAAAAGGCATACCGTGCTTTAGCAAAAAAGTACCATCCGGATATGAATCCCGGAGATGCCGAAGCAGAGAAAAAATTTAAAGAGGCATCCGAAGCGTATGCAGTGCTCAGCGATTCTGAAAAACGCCGCCAGTACGACCAGTTTGGACACGCAGCATTTGAAGGCGGAGCCGGCGGATCTGGTGGATTCGGCGGATTTGACTTTAACGGAGCTGATTTCAGCGATATATTCGGTGATATTTTTGGAGATTTATTTGGCGGCGGAAGAAGAGGCGGTCGTGCAAATAATGGACCAATGAAAGGCGCAAACATCCGTAAGAGCATAAGAATTACGTTTGAGGAAGCAGTTTTTGGATGTGAAAAAGAGCTGGAAGTTGTATTAAAAGATCCTTGTACTACATGTAATGGAACAGGAGCAAAACCTGGAACATCTCCGGAAACATGTCCGAAATGTGGTGGAAAGGGTCAGGTAGTATATACATCACAGTCTTTCTTTGGAACAGTACAAAATGTACAGCCATGTCCAAATTGTGGTGGTACAGGAAAAGTTATAAAAGAAAAATGTTCTTCTTGCGGTGGAACAGGATTTACAGCAAGCAAAAAACGTATTTCAGTAAATGTTCCAGCAGGTATTGATAATGGGCAGAGTATCCGCATTCGCGAAAAAGGTGAGCCAGGAGCAAATGGCGGACCAAGAGGTGATCTTCTTGTAGAAGTAAATGTTTCAAAACATCCGACATTCCAAAGACAGGATATGCATATCTTTTCAACAGTACCGATCAGCTTTGCACAGGCAGCTTTAGGTGGAGATGTACGTATAAAAACAGTAGATGGAGATGTGCTCTATACAGTGAAACCTGGAACAAAGACAGATACGAAAGTACGTCTGAAAGGAAAGGGTGTTCCATCACTTCGAAATTCACAGGTTCGTGGAGATCATTATGTTACACTTGTAATCCAGACACCGGATCATTTAAGTGCTGAAGCAAAAGAAGCTCTTCGTGAATTTGACAGACTTTCTGGTAATTCTCTGAATCAGGGAAGTGAAGATGAGTCTGGGAAAAAAAAGAAAAAAGGGTTCATGGATAAAGTAAAAGAAGCATTTGAAGATTAGAAAGAAGGATGAGTTCTAGCAGAGATAGAGCTCATCCTTTTTTGTGTAAAAATAATAAAAAAATTGAAAAATTCATTAACTTAGAATAGACATAAAGAACGGTTTGTGATATAGTAACAACTATTGATAAAAAATATTAGTTGTTATAAGGCGGTGAGTAGAGGTGAACTGTCTGGTAAAAAAAGAGAGTTCCTCAACAGTAAGTTTCAATAAAAAAGAATTTTATAAAAATGTTTTTGCGCTTGTTATACCTATGGCAATTCAGAATCTTATTAATGTAGGAGTTCTGGCAGCAGACGTCTTTATGCTCGGAAAAGTGGGGGAGAATTCCCTTTCTGGAGCATCTTTGGCTGGACAGATTTATTATGTTATGACGTTGTTTTTGTTTGGCCTAACTTCAGGGGCAACGGTACTTACTTCGCAGTATTGGGGAAAAAGAGATATTACAACAATTGAAAAAATACTGGCTCTTGGAATGAAATCTGCAGTTTTGGTTACATCAATTTTTGCAGTAGTTTCATTTATTATTCCAGATAAGCTACTTCGAATTTTCACCAGTGAACCGGCGGTTATAGCAGAAGGCGTGATTTATCTTAGAATTATTGCATTTTCGTTTGTGATTACAGGTATCACACAAACCTATCTTCTTGTTATGAGAAGCGTTGAGCGTGTTATGGTGGCAACAGTTGTTTACTTTGTTTCTTTGATTTGTAATGTTGCACTGAATGCAGTATTTATTTTTGGACTTTTAGGCTGTCCGTCGATGGGAGTCGTCGGTGCTGGCCTTGGAACATTGATTTCCAGAATCATAGAATTGATTCTGGTTGGCGGATATGCGCGAATTTACAATAAAGAGATAAAGTTCCGGTGGAAATATTTCTTGAAATGTGACCGATGGCTGATAAAAGACTTTCTGATTTTTGCACTCCCTGTAGTTATGAATGAAGTGTTATGGGGGATTGGTGGTTCAGCAAATACTGCAATTTTAGGTCATATGGGTAGCGCAGCTGTTGCTGCAAATTCTGTGGCACAAGTAGCAAGGCAACTAGCAACGGTTGTTACATTTGGAATCAGTACAGCAACTGCGATTTATCTAGGGAAGACAATTGGAGAGAAGAAAAAAGAACTTGCAAAAGTTTATGCAAAACGTTTTATCGGAATGAGTATTATTTTAGGAATTCTTGGTGGTGTTATGATTCTATTATTTTCACCTCTGGCGATTTCTTTCCTGGAATTGTCTTTACAGGCAAAGAAATATCTTAAATTTATGTTCTTTGTAATGTCCTATTTTGTTATGGCGCAGGCTTACAACTGTACATTGATCGTAGGTATATTCCGCGCAGGAGGAGATACAAAGATTGGGCTTAAATTCGATGTGATCAGTATGTGGGGATTTTCAATTTTGACAGGAGCGCTGGCTGCATTTGTATTTAAATGTAGTGTGCCAATTGTATATGTATTACTTATGAGTGATGAGCTTATTAAGATTCCTCTAGCTACAATCAGATACCGAAAATATATCTGGCTTAGAGATATTACAAGAGAAGCATAAATAAAAATCAGCCTGAAACTAAAACTGGTTTCAAGCTGATTTTTTTGATTATAATTGAAT
>JAHHTM010000145.1 GCA_020024675.1 Muricomes sp. | reverse complement strand
CCTGCATAATCTTTCTCACATGTCAAATCATAAGTGCCTGCCGGGAACTCTTCTCCCACAACATATTCTTCAGCCTCTGTCAAGTAGAATTTTTCTGTAAGTGGATTCGGTACTGTAGAAATCATTTTTTCTATCTGCGCACACGTTGATGAAAGTTGAATTTTCACATCACTATTTACTGTGAAATATCCTCCTTGATATAATCGTACATCTTCCGCTGATTGAACTGCCCCATCTTTTTCATTTTCTTTGTTCCCTGAAATCCACCAATGTTTATATAAACCATTTTCATCATCGTTCAAATTACAGAAACCATTTCCCGAAACCCTCTCAAGCTTGTAAATTCCTTCCGGTATATGCACACCTACTTTATAAATTCCTTGAGTCAATTCAATTTCAAATTTTTCTCCTTCTTGTGAAAGATCATAGGAAGCATTGTAGTAATATGGTTGTTCTTCCTTTTCTTTCCGTGATGAATCCGTAATATTCTGCCAGATTTGAATTTTATTCGTTAGATGGTGAATTCCATCTACACACCCTCCTATGATAAACGGGAGTAGATTGAATGCGATTACTACAAATACTATAATTTTTATGATCTTAGACGCACTAAGTTTTTTTCCTTCCACCATGGCCTTGGCTTTTCTACGAACGTTTTTATTAACATCTTTCTTGTGGTATGTATGTTTCTGTGTTTTTTTTGAAGCAGGCTTTGTATAACTTTCTGATTTTCTTTCTTCTGAAACATGAATTGGGTTGCCTTGTGTACGATTTCTGTCTTTTGCAAATTCTGCTGTTGTACAATTTAATCGGTATGATTTTCTATCATTTCTTGTATTATCCAACCCACAATCTACGCATCTTCCATCTACTAGTTTTCCCCCACACAAGTAACATCTTTTCTTTAGCATAGGCACCCCTCTTTTCTTGACATGGTGTATTTACAGCTGCTTTTTTATTATTTCTAATGCTTTTTTCATTTGAGAATCATATTTTTCTTTCTCCGGATCAAACTTGAAATCAACTTTTACATCTGGATCAATTCCTTTTCCATGAATACATTCTCCACTTGGTGTAAAATATTCTGAAATAGTCACTTTTAAACTGCTTCCATCTTTCAATCCTATAATACTTTGTACAATTCCTTTTCCATATGTAGTTTTTCCTACTATTGTTCCGACTTTATGATCTTTTACTGCTCCTGTAAAAATTTCTGATGCACTGGCACTGTTTTCATCTACAAGAACTACCAGTGGTTTCTCAAATTTATGGTCATCTTCATTTTTGTATTCTTCTGTCTTTCCGTTCTTATCTTTCGTTGATACAATCATTCCTTTTGGCAAAATAAGTTTTAACATATTGACAGTAGTATCCAGTGAGCCTCCTGGATTTCCTCTAAGATCAATGATCAAGCCTTTCATATCCTGCTTTTCCAAATCCTCAAGTGCTTCCTTAAATTGCTCATATGTGACTGTATCAAATTCAGAAACCAAAATATATCCGATTCCATCTTCCATCATAGAACTATTCACTGTAATTGCCTGAACAATTGCCCTTGTTACTTTAAACTCTTTCTTTTCCAGATTTTCTCCACGATAAACTTTTATTGTAACATCTGTACCTTCTTCACCTCTTACCCAAGAAACTAATTCGGACAGATCTCCACTTGTAAACTCATGTTCATCAACCTGATAAATAATATCTCCTGCTTTCAGCCCTGCTTTCTCAGCCGGTGAATCTTCATATACCTTGTTGATTCTTGCAAGCCCTGTTTTAAGTTCAATTGATAAAAGTGCACCTATTCCGGAAAATTCGCCACTTGTGGATTCGAAAAGTTCTTTTGTTTCTTTTTCGTTGTAATATACAGTGTAAGGATCTCCCATCGATTCTGCAAACCCTTTATAAATTCCATCTTCAATTTCTTCTTTTGTTAACTTATCTGAATATAAGTATTGGTCATCTATAAGTTTTCCCAGCAATTTTAGCTTGTTATTCATTTCTTTATCATTCCCAATCTGTGACGCGACCGAATGAGATTGATTGTACTTGGTTGAAACAGCCTTAACAAGCCCACTTCCTATAAATACAACAAGAAGCATAAGTACACTTCCATAAAGCATTCCACTTTTAAAACTTCTTTTTTTCTTTTCCATACTGTTACCTCTGTTATGTCTGTTTAATTTAATAATAAAAATTCCCGGGAACAGACCGTTCGTAATCTCGAACATCTTCCCCGGGATAAAATTTAAACTTTCAAATGTTTTCTGACTGTAAAGAAACTTCCAAAGAATCCCATACCAACTCCCAGGATAAGACCTGTTGGCAACAGCCAGCGGTAAACTTCTGATACTGGAAGAAAATCAATAATATTATTTAATATTGTAAAATGTGTCAATATATATACTACTGCCTTTCCATAAAGTGCATACAGAAGTGTAAGCGGAATCACAGCTCCCACAATTCCCATTAAAATACTTTCAATAATAAATGGTGAACGGACCACAAAATCTTTTGCCCCGATATACTTCATAATGGCAATTTCTTCTTTTCGAACTGTGATACCCATAGTTACAGTATTACTGATCAAGAAAATAGAAACTCCGAACAAAATCAAAATAATGACAATAGATACGTATCCTACAAGTGTATTCACACTTGAAAGTGCTTTTGCAACAACATCAGATTTCTTAACATCACGGACACCTTCAAGTCCCTGAGCATATTTAACAAGTTCCTTCTGTGTCAATGCAAGTGATTTACTACGTACTGACAGACTTGCTTTATCTTTGTTCGCTGTTTTCATATATACTTCAAAATGATCAGATTCAGCAAGCGGGTTATCATTTTTAAATCCTTTTGCAGCGTCTGGATTGCCTTCAAAATACTGTTTTTGATACTCTTCCCAGGCTTCGTCCGCAGATACAAACACTATCTTACCAACTTCTTTTCTTTCTTCAAGCTGTTTACCGATATTATCTTTTGTTTCCTGTGGAAGGCCGGCATCAAAAAATACAGTAACTGCAACGCCTTCTTCTGCTGTTTTTATGATATGCTGAAAGTTTACTAAAATGGAAAAGAATAATCCGAATAAAAATATACAGGCTGACATAGTCGCCACTGATGCAAATGAAAACATCTTATTTCTTCCAATATTCTTAATTCCCTGTTTTCCTACGTATCCTAATGTACTAATCCTCATTGAAATACCCACCTTTTTTTTCATCGCTGACAATAACGCCCTGCTTCATTGTGATCACGCGTTCATTCATCTCGTTTACGATTTCCTGATTATGCGTAACAACAACAACTGTAGTTCCTCTTTCATTAGCCTCTTTCAAAAGACTCATGATCTCCCATGAGTTTGTTGGATCAAGGTTACCAGTAGGTTCGTCTGCAAGAAGAATTGCCGGCTCATTTACAATAGCTCTTGCAATCGCAACTCTTTGCTGCTCACCACCTGAAAGTTCCTTTGGAAATGCTTTGTATTTCTGTGCAAGTCCTACCAATGAAAGTGCTGCTGGAACTTTTTTCTTGATAATTCTTGATGGTGTCTCTGTTACCCTTAATGCAAACGCAATGTTTTCATAGATATTTCTATCTTTTAAAAGTCTAAAATCCTGAAATACTACACCAATTCCTCTACGATATTTTGCAATGTGACGATGTCTCATGCGATTGAGATTTTGTCCATTCACAATAATTGTTCCATCTGTCGGATTAAGTTCTTTCATGATAAGGCGGATAAGAGTAGATTTACCCGATCCACTATCTCCTACAACAAAAACGAACTCACCCTGCTCGATCTTTACAGATACTCCATTTAATGCAGGGACACCTTTTGAGTATTCCTTCGTTACGTTTTTTAATTCTATCATACGTTCCTCCTAATTATTCATGCTCCTTTGGTATCTGACATGCTGTCAGGCATCAGTAATCCAGCGTCTCCATGTATTTCATATATTCAACTACCATTAGCGCAATTTTAAATGTGATTGCATCTTCAAATACACGAAGATCCAGTCCTGTACTTTTCTGAAGTTTATCCAGACGGTATACCAGAGTATTCCTATGAATGTATAGTTGCCTTGACGTTTCTGATACATTAAGACTATTTTCAAAGAACTTATTGATTGTTGTCAAAGTCTCTTCATCAAAATCGTCTGGAGATTTCCCCTCAAAAATCTCTTTTATAAACATTTTACAAAGTGGAATTGGAAGTTGATAAATCAATCGTCCAATACCAAGTGTGCTATATGCCACAACATCTTTCTCTTTAAAGAAGATTTTACCTACATCTAGAGCAAGTTTTGCCTCTTTGTAAGATCTTGAAACTTCTTTAATATCATTGACCACTGTACCA
>JAHHTM010000144.1 GCA_020024675.1 Muricomes sp. | reverse complement strand
CCTTAAGAAAATCCTAATAATTTTTTTAATTCCTTAATGATTACAACATATTTTAGACACATTTTTTCTTTATACTATGAGTCAGATAGTTGATAAACAACTATCTCCCCCCTCATAAAGTAACGGCATCCTTCGGGGTTTCCCAAGGATGTCACACTTTACTCTCATTCCTTTAAAAAACTATAAAACCCTAAAAAGAAGCTGAATCTTTCACGGTCAACTCGTAAAGTGACAGCTTCTTTTTTGCTGTATATCAAAACCCTGAGTATGTTAACACACTCAGGGTTTTAATCCAGCCTTTTAAAAAGGCTGTTCTTTATTTAATTATACTTTCGCATCAAGCCACTCAGCAATATCCTTGTATACCTGTTGCCTGTCTGTTTCATTGAGAAGCTCATGTCGGTCAGATGAATACAATCGCAAAGAAATATCTTCTATTCCCGCCTTTTTATATCGTTCATATATTTTACGTACTCCTGTACCAAAATTTCCAACTGGATCATCAAGTCCAGCCATAAAAATCATTGAAAGTTTTTTAGGCACTGCAAATACACTTTCTCTTTTTTGTAATTGGAGCAATCCGCTAAACATATGATAGTAAGCATTCACCGTAAATACAAAGGAACATAATGGATCTTGAACATATTCCATCAATTTTTGTGGATCACTCGTTACCCAGTCTGCTCTTGTCTTTACCGGTTTAAATTTTTTATTGTACTGTCCAATTGCCATTTTATCTATCAATTTACTTCTACAATGCCATCCACGTATTCTGGCTGCTACTTTACACATCTGCATCCCCGTCCGAATCATAAACGGACTTTGATCCGCAACAACTCCCATGAGAATAACACCACTTAACTCGTTTCCATATAACTGGATATACTGACGTGTCATAATCGATCCCATGCTATGTCCTAATATAAAATATGGCACATCCGGATACTTTTTACGACATCTTTCATGCAACGTATGCATATCTCCTAAAATACATGCATTTCCATGTTTTTCTTCAAAAAATCCGTATTCTGTTTTACACTGAACAGATTTCCCATGTCCTAAATGATCATTTCCAACTACATAGTATCCACGTTCACACAAATATTCCGCAAATTCAGAATATCTATTTATATATTCAACCATGCCGTGGCATAATTGCAAAACCGCTTTTACGTCACCTTCCGGCTTCCATTCAACTGTATGAATCTCCGTATTCCCATCTTTTGATGGAAAGTAAAATTCATCTTTCATCTTACATGTTCCTCTATCTGTCTTCTAATTTTACATACTCTCTATATGGTGCAAGTGGTTTATACGCAGGACGAATAATCTTATCTACATTTTTAAGTTCTTCAAGTCTGTGCGCACTCCAACCTACAATACGTGCAGCTGCAAAAATTGGCGTATAAAGTGCAGGTGGCAGATCGAGCAGACTGTATACAAGTCCACTGTAGAAATCTACATTGGCATTTACACCTTTATACATCTTGCGTTTCTGGCTGATGATCTCAGGAGCCATATGCTCTACTTTCTCATAAAGCGCATATTCTTTTTCATGTCCTTTTTCAATTGCCAGTTGCTTTACAAATGTTTTAAAGATTTCTGCTCTAGGATCAGATACTGAATAAATTGCGTGACCCATACCGTAAATAAGACCTTTTTTATCAAACGCTTTCTTTTCAAGCAGATCTGTAAGATACTGACGAATCGCATCTTCATCTGTCCAGTCTGTAAGTGTCTTCTTCATATCTTCAAACATCTGAGTTACTTTGACATTAGCACCACCATGCTTCGGTCCTTTCAAAGAAGCCATGGCTGCTGCAATCGTAGAATATGTATCTGTACCAGAAGATGTAACAACATGAGTCGTAAATGTAGAGTTGTTACCACCACCGTGATCCATATGAAGCACCAATGCCATATCAAGAATCCTTGCTTCAAGTGCAGTATACTTTCTATCCTCACGAAGCATCATAAGAATGTTTTCTGCCGTAGACAAATTCGGATCTGGCGCATAAATATATAAGTCCTGTCCCCTTCTATAATTATATGCATGATATCCATATACCATTAGCATTGGAAATTGACTGATGAGATTTAAACACTGACGTAAAACATTTGGAATAGATGTGTCGTCTGCTTTTGCATCATATGTATATAAGTTAAGAATACACCTTGATATCATATTCATCATATCATTGCTGGTAGCTTTCATAATAACATCACGTACAAAATTTGGTGGAAGTGTTCTTCTCTCACTGATCATTTCCTGAAACTCAGAAAGCTTTTCTGCTGTTGGCAATTCTCCAAACAAGAGGAGATATGCTGTCTCTTCAAAACCCGGATGATCTGCTTCCAGAAATCCTTTTACAAGATCTTTAATATTATATCCTCTATAATAAAGATTTCCTGCACATGGCACTTCCTCTCCATTCACTATTTTCTTAGCACACACATCAGAGATATTTGTAAGTCCTGCAAGAACACCTTTACCATTCAAATCTCGAAGGCCTCTTTTGACTTCATACTTTGTATACAAATCTTTTTCTATTGCATTATTCTTGTTGCATAATTCTGCCAGTTCTTCTATCTTTGGCGTATTTTCAAAAATAATGTTGTCTATATCTTTTTGTACTCTTGTCATTAACATCATCCTTCCATTAATTATTCTCAAAATGTTTTCTTATAATTATACTAGAAAATGCCTATCTATACAATTAAATGTCTATGAAATATTTATGAATCCACAGAAAACTTGTTTTTTTTACCGGTGTTTGATACAATCAAAACAATGTATGATTTCTTAAAAACATACATATAGAAAAAGAAAAGAGGATTTACATTATGTTTAGATTTATCTGTATTTCTATATTTCTTATTATTTATCTCATTTTATCAATTCCGGTTTTTCTTATTGAATGGATTATTGGTAAATTTAATAAAAATGCCAAAGACTATAGTTCACTTCGAATTGTACAATGGGGTTTTAAAGTAATCCTCTGGATTACAGGCGTACAAGTCACTGTACTAGGTGAAGAAAAAATTCCTGATGAGGCAGTCCTTTTTATCGGAAATCACAGAAGCTTTTTTGATATTCTCCTGACATACTCACGTTGTAAAAGATTGACGGGATACATTGCAAAAAAAGAAATAGAAAAAGTTCCTTCACTTTCGACATGGATGAAAAATCTTTACTGCCTGTTCCTTGACAGAGAGAATCCAAAGGAAGGATTAAAAACTATTTTGAAAGCTATCGAATATATAAAACAAGGTATTTCCATTTGTATTTTCCCTGAAGGTACTAGAAATAAAGGTGAAGAATTAAGCCTGCTGCCTTTCAAAGAAGGTGCTTTTAAAATATCTACTAAAACCGGATGCCCGATCGTACCAATTTCTATGAACAATACCGCATCCATATTTGAAAATCAAATGCCTCGTATTAAAAAAGTACATGTCATTGTTGAATATGGAGATCCGATTTATCCTGATTCATTAGAACCTGAAAAGAAAAAACGTATTGGTGCATATGTGCAAGGCATTATACAAGATACGATCAAAAAAAATGCTACTCTAGTTTAAATTAAAAAATGCGAAAGCTTAAAAACTTTCGCATTTTTTAATGTACTATTTAAAATTTACCAGTAAAATAATTTGTAAGTGCCGCAAATTCTTCTAAAGTAAGTGCTTCCCCTCTTACACTTGCACCTCTTCCAAGGCTTTCAATTGCCTCTTCAATCTGCTCTTTTGTAAATGATAGTTCCGGAGAATTCTTCAATCCATTTGCAAGTGTTTTTCTTCTCTGATTAAAGGAAGCTCTTATGATACGAAACATTAATTTTTCATCTTCCACCTCAACCGGTGGTTTTTCGTAACGATCCAGACGTATCACTGCTGATCCAACTTTTGGACGTGGCATAAAACAATTTGGTGGAACATTTGCCACAATATATGGACTGGCATAATATTGTACTGCAAGTGATAAAGCACCATAATCTTTTGTTCCCGGTCCTACCTGCATACGGTCAGCCACTTCTTTTTGTACCATGACCGTAATACTCTTAAGTGGAACATGATTCTCAAATAGCCCCATAATAATAGGTGTTGTAATATAGTAAGGAAGATTCGCAACAACTTTGATTGGTTTTCCACCATTTTCATTTTCCGCAAGACCTGCAATATCTACTTTCAGCACATCTTCATTGATCACCGTCACATTATCATATCCACTTAATGTATCTTTAAGAATCGGAATCAGATTTTTATCAATTTCAACTGCGATTACTTTTCCCGCAGCTTGTGCCAGGTATTGAGTCATTGTACCAATTCCCGGGCCAATCTCTAATACCATGTCGTCTTTTGTAATTTCTGCTGATCTTATGATCTTATCTAACACATGTG
>JAHHTM010000143.1 GCA_020024675.1 Muricomes sp. | reverse complement strand
TTTGAAGAGGAAGAACTTACTGATACTTTTGAAGAAGACCTTGAAGAGGAAGAACTTATAGATACTTTTGAAGAAGAACTCGAAGAAGAAAGAGATGAGTATCTGGATGATGAATTTGAGGAAGATTACGAAGATATACAAGCAGAATTGGAAGAAGAATTCAGACCGAATCCAAATATCCAAGATGAGATAGATGACAGAGAAGTGCCGGACGAAGATGAATTTAGTCTTCAGGCAAAGAGTACTCCGCTTAGTAGAAAAGAAACAGCTAAACTCATTGCAACAGGTAAGACAGCACCGCTTCCTATGAATGAAATTTCGGATGCACTTTCTATGTCAGGTACAGGATTTATTGTGCAAGGACGTTATGATCTGGAAGCACAAAGTGGAGTTGGTACAAGAGCAGGATTAACTGATGAGCAGAAAAAATTATTTTCTTATTTTGTTCCGGTAAGAGGAATGAGTGAGCAACTTGTAGATGTTCTTGAACAGGACCGTAATTGTACAAATCGAAGAGGAACATCAAAGACAGGAAACCTTTTGATCATTGGAAATAAAGGGAATGGAAAAACAGTTCTTGCGGTTGATGTCGTAAAAGCCATTCAGAAGCAGAGAAACATCCGTAAAGGAAAAGTCGCAATCGTAACAGGTGATTCACTCAATAAGAAAAGAATTGGGGAGATATGCGACAAGTTGTATGGTGGTGCATTGATTATCGAGAAGGCATCTAAGATGAGTGAAAAAACAGTTGCACGTCTTAATAAAGCAATGGAGAGAGATACCGGAGAGCTTCTAATTGTATTAGAAGAACAAAGAAAACCATTGGAAAGACTTCTTGCTTCTAACAGAGAATTTAGAAGAAAATTTACAAGTCGTCTGGAAGTACCAATTTTTGTTAATGATGAACTTGTTACATTTGGTCAGACATATGCACAGGAAAATGGATATCGCATTGATGAGATGGGAATTCTTGCTCTTTATAGCAGAATAGATGCACTTCAAAGAGAAGATCATTCGGTTACTATTGCAGAGGTCAAAGAAGTAATGGATGAGGCAATTGGGCATTCACAGAAAACATCGGCGAAGAAACTTGTTAAAAAAGTGTTTGGTAGAAATACCGATGATAAAGACAGAGTAATTTTATCAGAGAAAGATTTTAATATTTAGATTTAAATGACATAAAGGAACAGTTCTTTTTATACGATTAGCTATAAAAAGAACTGTTTTTTTATAATGAAAGAATAAAATTAAAATAATTTCACAATTTTTAAATAGCGGGTTGTTTGCTCTTTCTTTTTTGGGATATTTAAAGTATAATTGACGTATAAAATACGAGCTGAGAGGTGGGCTTTATGGCAAATAAAAAAACCGTACAAAAGAAATATCAGCCTTATGAATTTGGTGAGCTTGATCATTATCTTTTTGGTCAGGGCACACATTATGACATTTATAAAAAACTTGGTGCTCACAAGGCAACGGCAGATGGAGTAAAAGGAATATATTTTTCAGTATGGGCGCCAAATGCAAGAAGAGTTTCTGTTGTTGGAGAATTTAACGATTGGGATTTTCAAAAAAATTATATGGATCGTCAGGAACCTACAGGTGTTTATACTTGTTTTGTTGCAGAAGCAAAAGAAGGAGATTTGTATAAATATTGTATTGAAACAACACATGGAAAAAGAATTTTCAAAGCAGATCCTTACGCAAATTACGCAGAACTTCGTCCGGGGACGGCATCTGTTGTAACAGATATTTCGAATCTGAAGTGGGCAGATGAAGACTGGATGACAGCACGTAAAAAATGGGATTTTAAAGAAAATCCTATCTCTATTTATGAAGTACATTTAGGTTCGTGGATGAGACATCCGGGACGTCAAGATGAAGGCTTTTACACATATCGTGAATTTGCAAAAGCGATTACGAAATATGTAAAAGAGATGGGATACACTCATGTTGAGTTGATGGGAATATTAGAACATCCGTATGACGGATCATGGGGCTATCAGGTTACCGGATATTACGCACCTACATCAAGATATGGTACACCGGCAGATTTTGCATATATGATCAACTATCTGCATAAAAATAAAATTGGTGTTATTTTAGACTGGGTGCCAGCTCATTTCCCGAAAGATGCACACGGATTGGCTGAATTTGATGGAACACCTGTATATGAATATGCAGATCCGAAAAAAGGCGAACATCCAGACTGGGGAACAAAAATATTTGATTATGGAAAACCGGAAGTTCAAAATTTCCTTATCGCAAATGCGTTATTTTGGATTGAAAATTATCACATCGATGGTCTTCGTGTTGATGCGGTTGCATCTATGCTTTATCTTGATTATGGAAAACAAGATGGACAGTGGATTGCAAACAAATATGGTGGAAACCAGAATCTTGAGGCAATTGAATTTTTCAAACATCTGAATTCTGTGATTCTCGAAAGAAATAAAGGTGCTATGATGATTGCGGAAGAATCTACTGCATGGCCAAAGGTTACGGGGGATCCAAAAGAAGATGGACTTGGGTTTAGCCTAAAATGGAACATGGGTTGGATGCATGATTTTACAGAATACATGAAATTAGATCCTCTGTTCCGTAAAAATGCTCATTACCAGATGTCATTTTCTATGGAATACGCATATAGTGAAAATTACGTTCTTGTACTATCTCATGATGAGGTTGTGCATCTAAAATGTTCAATGGTAAACAAGATGCCTGGACTTGGATTTGATAAGATTGCCAACCTAAAGGTTGGATATGCATATATGATAGGACATCCGGGAAAAAAATTATTGTTTATGGGACAAGATTTCGGACAACTGAGAGAATGGAGCGAAGAAAGAGAGATTGACTGGTATCTGCTTGCAGAGGAATCACACCAGCAGCTTCAGCTTTTCTTTAAAGATTTACTTCATTTGTATAAGAAAAATAAAGCACTTTATGAATTAGATAATGAACCAGAAGGATTTGAATGGATCAATAAAGATGACACATTCCGTAGCATTTTTAGTTTTGTAAGACATTCTAAAAATAATAAGAAGAATCTTCTTTTTGTATGTAACTTTACGCCGGTAGATCGTCCGGACTATCGAGTAGGTGTTCCGCGCAGAAAACAATACAAACTGATTTTAAATGGTGATGAGGAAAAATATGGTGGTACAGGAGAAGTAAGACCACTTGTTTATAAAGCAGAGAAACAAGAGTGTGATGGAAAACCATATTCATTCTCTTATCCACTTCCGGGATATGGAGTTGCAGTGTTTGAATTTTAAATACAACGGACATAAAGCAAGAGGGCGAAGGTATTTTACCTTTGCTCTTTTTCTGTTTTCAAGGAAATTTCTTTATATTATTTATAGAAAAAGATAGGATTTTATCAGCAACTGTATTATACTATTTCTAAGCACAATGCGAATGAAAGAACAAAAGGAGTTTAAATATGAGGCTTAGAAATATTCCACGAGCTGAAGGCACTATTCAGAGCCATGATAAGGTAATAAAACGCCCGGAAGCACAAAAAGGCTGTTGGCAACAGGTGTTTGGAAATAAAAAACCGATACATATCGAGATAGGGATGGGAAAAGGTCGTTTCCTTCTAAATATGGCGGTGAATCATCCGGAAATTAATTTTATTGGTATAGAAAGATACTCAAGTGTTTTACTTCGTGCACTTGAAAAGTATGACACAGAAGAATTTAATACACTTGAAAATGTAAGGTTTATCTGTATGGATGCCAGAGATATTGCAGAAGTATTTGCAGAAGATGAAGTGAGCAAAATTTATCTTAACTTTTCTGATCCATGGCCAAAAGCAAGGCATGCAAAGAGACGACTTACATCTACAGAATTCTTTGAACGATATGAAAAAATCTTAAAAAAGGGAAATGCGGTGGAATTTAAAACAGACAATACAGAACTTTTCGATTTCTCTTTAGAACAAGTAAAAGAGGCCGATTGGATTTTAGAAAACTTCACATATGACCTTCATCATTGTGATGCACTTAATAAAGGAAATGTAATGACAGAATATGAAGAAAAATTTTCTAAAAAAGGTAATCCAATTAATAAACTGATTGCTGTAAGAAAATAATGAACGAAAATGCATTTTAAATCATATGGTGATATTAAGAATGCACCAGGTGGGTTAAAATGCCAAGAAGAAAATGGGAAAGTTGTCTTTGCCGTCATTTTTATCAAAAACGAAAATTGAACTGTATGATCATATGCATATTAGAGTCGCTGGACGAGGTTTATAGAATCTTGAATGGAAAAAGCAGGTGCGGAAAATAAATAAAAATTTTATTAAAAAGCACTTGCTTTTTTCAAATCAGTGATATATAATATTAAATGCGTCACAGATATGGAAGTGATGAGAATTGAATAAGCGCGATTAGCTCAGCTGGCAGAGCACCTGACTCTTAATCAGGGTGTCCGGGGTTCGAA
>JAHHTM010000142.1 GCA_020024675.1 Muricomes sp. | reverse complement strand
GTTTTGGCACAATTAACATTGCCGTCTCAATTTGAGGAAATTCTTTTCTTGCTTCAGCAACACTGTTAAATACTGGAACGCCTTCTACTTCCTCACCGCCTTTTCCCGGTGAAACTCCAGCAAGTAATTTTGTTCCACTTTCTAGCGTTCGTTTACAGTGAATACGTCCCTGCTTCCCTGTAATACCTATAATCATAATAGGCGTATCTTGATCAATAAGAATACTCACTTTGGTGTTCCTCCTTTATTTTCAGCAATTTCTGAACAGCTTCATCTGTTGTTCCATATTTGGTTTGTTGAAAATTTAATTCTTCATAAATTTTCCATCCCTCTTCTTGATTAAATCCTCTGCTCTTTACAACAATACATTTATTTTTCTTATTAAATTCTTTACAAGCGCATGCGATTCCCTTCGCCATATCTGCACAGTTATTTATTCCACCGAATACATTGACTAAAATTGACGTTATTTTTTCATTCTGCAGCAAAATTCTCATTGCATGATATGTTTTTTCTGCAGTTACTCCGCCACCCAGATCAAGAAAATTATTAACACGACCGCCATAATGACAAATAGTATCTATTGTCGCCATTCCGATACCTGCTCCACCTGCCATTGTTCCAATATCCCCTTCTGAGTCTAATTCTATATATGTAAGATCATGTTCCAACGCATCAATCTCTTCTGATGATTTGGACAGATTTTTTCGTGGAAGTAGTGTATAGTCCCCTTGTCTATACAATCCATTTTCATCGATAACCAATTTTGAATCAATTGCCATAACTGAGCCATCTTTTAATACTGCAAGAGGATTAATTTCTATAGTTGTTGCGTCTAACTCAAAACACGCCTTAGTTAATTTTTCTGCTATTTCAACAACTTGCTCCATTCTCTCTGAAGACAATTCAAACTTAGCTGCGGCTTCACAAAATTCTTTCTTTTGGAATCCTGTTGTGCAATTAATTTTAAGTAATTTTTCTGGAGATTTTTCTGCTAATTCTTCAATTTCCATTCCTCCAAATGGTGTAAATAATAGAACCATTTCTTTATTTTTTACATCTAGTGTAAGTCCTATATAATATTCTTGTACAACTTCGACCAAATTTGCTGCCATTACGCCTTCCATTGATTTGCCATTAATCTTAATCTTCTCAATAACTTTTTTTACTTCTGCCATTTCTTCTGGTGTTTTTACTAGACGGACAGCTCCTGCTTTTCCTCTTTTTCCTGAAAGAATCTGTCCTTTCAGAATACATGGAAACTTTACTCCTTCTGGAATCTCATCATCTTTTAAAATAAATCCTTCATTTACTGGAATTCCAAAACGTTTTAATTGTACTTCACCTTCTATTTCTAAATAATCCATAATCCATTCCTCTCCTAAACAATACACTATTCCCTTCTTATTTCCATGCTTCTTCTGGATTTGGAAGATAAGATTCCTCATATGGATACCCAACACGAGTGATATTCATTAAATGAATATAGCTGAAATTTCCACTAAAACTATTATTTCCCCATGAACCACAACCAAGAGTTGTAGTTGGTGTAAATCCATTTGTCGGACTACCGCCACCTGTAGTTCCCGACGGCTGGTTTACGATAACACGAGATACCGAACACTGAATTGCTGCATATTCCACATGCTTCGGTGTATTACTATGAATTGCAATGCTATGACCTTTTCCTTCAACTTCAAGATTTTCCACCATTTTAGCTACACCATCTTCAAATGTGTCATATGGGTAAACAGTTAAAATCGGACAGAGTTTCTCTCTGCAAAGATCATCCCCTCTTCCTACCGCTTCTGCTTTTACAACAATTACTTTCGTATTTTCCGGAACTTTCAACTGAAACTGCTCTGCAATCTGAACCGCATTTTTCCCAACAATATCTCGATTGATTGGTCCACCATTAGGGAAAATTTTCTCTCTCAAACACTCTGTCAGTTCCTTATTTTCCACAACAAATCCATTGTTCTCTTTGATGGCTTTTAAGAAATCATTCATTTGATTCTTTTGTACAAAAACCGTCTGCTCTCCTAAACAAATTAGCCCATTATCAAAACTGCGTCCCTTTACGATTTTCTTCGCCGCGTCCGTTAAATCTACATCTGTGTCTATAATACATTGTACATTTCCTTGCCCTACTCCAAGAGACGGTTTTCCACTTGAATATGCTGCTTTAACCATAGACGGACCACCAGTTGCAACCACAATATCTGTCGCATTCATCAATTCAGAGCTGTCTTCTATAGAAACTCTTTCCAACGTAAGAATTAAATCTTCTGGAAGTCCCAATCTTTTTAATTCTTTTCGAAACAATTCTGTCAATAGTTTTGTACACTGTACTGCTCTTGGATGTGGTGCAAAAATTGCCGAATTTCTTGTTTTTAATGCAAAAGCTGCGTTACACATTGGTGTTACAATTGGATTTGTTGATGGAATAATACACGCTACAACTCCCATCGGTTTCGCTACCTCCATCGTGCGTGTAGCTTCGTCCGTTGAAATTACTCCCACTGTTTTTTTGTCTTTAATACTATTCCAGATCAATGCTGATTTATTGATACATTTTGTAATCTTGTCTTGTACATCTCCCATACGCGACTCTTCCACTGCCATAGAGCCAAGTTCACTTGCATGGTCATATACCACTTTACAAATTGCTCTAGCAGCTGCATCTGCTTGCTCCTGTGTTGCAAATTCAAATGATTTTTGAGCCTCTTTTGATCGTTCTATAAGATTCTTTACTGATGCAAATATTTTCTCTTTCTCTAAATTATGATTCACATGTATCACCTGTCTTCAAAAATTTATACATCGAAATACAAAATATCAATTAATATTTCCCACCTCAATATATGTTTTCACTCTTTCTTTATAACAAAAAACAATGGCCGTAATATCTTTCTGTCGACATACGGACATTGTTTTTATGTACACACTAGCTTTTACATATAGGATAACTCTCCAAATGCCGGCCAGAATTTTAAACATGCATATCCCACAAGAATTGCTACTAGAGATCTTATAATCATTACTGGAATACCATACTTCATCATTTTATTTGAATCAAGCCCATATCCTACCGGAATAGCACGGACACTAATCGGAAGAAGAAATTCTGAATTATATCCCATAATCGTAATAAGCCAAAATGGTAACGGGTTTAAACCTAACTTTGTTGCAAATCCAAGTGCTATAGGAATTGTAACAGCAGCCGATACTGTTGAATTTGTCAGTTCTGAAATAAGCGTTGAAAATACTACAAGAACTACAACTGTCAAAAATCCCCCATCAAGGTTAAAACTTGACATAATATCAGCGATACCATCTCCAGCACCTGACAAATTAATCAGCTTACCAAGAGCTAATCCACCTCCGAATAAAAGCATCATTCCCCATAGTGAGTTACTCTGAGCAGTTTCCCATGTAAGAAGCGTGCTTTTCTTGTCTGCTGCAACAATAAAAAATGAAAGTGTTCCAAGAGTTACAAATACGAACGCTGGAGCCAGTCCTGGAAGAATTTCCGAATATAATGGACGCGTAAATGCTCCAATTACAGCAATAACAAATAATGTACCACAGATTTTTTCATCCCTCTTCATTGGTCCTAATTCACGATAACTTTTCTGAAAGTATTCCTTTGTTCCTTCCAATCTTTGTCCACCACGTGCAAACATTGCTATCAAAACAAACAAAGACACAACAGATACTATAATAAAATATGGAAGAATCCTAACAATCCAGTCAATGTACATGAACTCATGTCCCAAAAATTCTTCAAAGAAAGAAATTGCAGCAACATTCATTGCTCCTCCAAGAGGTGAGCCCACTCCTCCAAGGCCAACTCCCCACCCAATACATAAAAGAATCGGCACTGCAGGAGCAGCTTTTGAAATTTCCTTATAACCAGCTGCATTCAACATAGCCACTGCAATTGGTGTAAGTAAAGCACAAACTGCAACATTCGGAAGTGTCGTAGACATTAAAATACTTACAAAAAGCCATACAAAAATTTGTGACTTCATAGATGGACCAACAATAGAAAGTATTTTTAACGCAACTCGACGATCAAGACCTGTTGCAACCCACGGAATAGTGAGTAATCCAGATCCAAAAATCAAAATAATACTGTCTGAAAAATATTGAGATGTAACTATCCCCATATCAATAATATTAAAAAGAGCATTTACTACAATTGGAAGTAACGCTGTTACGGTCATGTGAATTGGACGTGTTACCCACCAATAAACCATCCAAAGTAAAGTTCCTACTGCCATTGCTCCAGTAGATGTCAACGCATCTTTCATACACAAAGAACACACTGCAAATATAACTGGTCCTATGCATATGTTAATCATCGTGGTTTTTTTCATATTTTTCTCTCCTTAAACCCTCTAGTTTTAAATGTAGCTTTCAGAAATGCCTTGTCTTAGGAATGTGTACAATAAGGCGCTTTCTATTGCTTTCAAG
>JAHHTM010000141.1 GCA_020024675.1 Muricomes sp. | reverse complement strand
GTATTGAAAAATTGAACGAAGCGGTAAAAGATGAACCGAGAATGGAAGTTATGACATTACAGACAAAATATCCGCAAGGGGCAGAGCGTCAGCTTATCTACGCATTGACAAAACGTGCTTTGAATGCATCTATGCTGCCAGCAGATGTTGGATGTATTGTAGATAATGTAGAAACGCTTATTAGCATCAATAGGGCTGTCATTAAAGGAAAACCACTATTTGAAAGAGTAGTTACTGTAAGTGGAGATGCAGTTGTATCCCCAGGAAATTTTAAAGTTCTTCTTGGAACAAATCATAGAGAATTAGTAGAAGCAGCAGGCGGCTTTAAAGCATGGCCAGAGAAGATTATTTCAGGAGGACCAATGATGGGATTTGCCATGCCTGTACTTGATGCACCAGTTACGAAGACATCATCAGCAATTTTAGGATTTACGGAAGATGATGTAAGAAAATTTGAACCATCAGCCTGTATTAATTGTGGCAGATGTGTTGAAGTCTGTCCAAGCAGAATTATTCCGTCTAGACTTGCTGATTTAGCAGAAAGACATGATGAAGAAGGATTTGCAGCTATGAACGGTCTTGAATGTGTTGAGTGCGGTTCTTGTAGTTATGTCTGTCCTGCAAAACGTCAGTTAAAGCAGGCAATTGGATCTATGCGTAAGGTTACACTTGCCAGTAGGAAAAAGAAGTAATAATGGAGGGAATATAAAATGGACGAGAAATTAAATATATCATCATCACCACATATTCGTGATAAGATGACCACAAGCAAGATTATGTTGTATGTCCTGATTGGTCTTTTACCTGCAACAATCTTTGGAATTTATAATTTCAGACATGAACATGCATGGATTCTTGTGGTTGTAACTACGATCACAGCGATACTTTCTGAATATTTGTATGAGCGGCTTATGCATAAATCAATTACAATTGGTGATTTAAGTGCAGCTGTTACAGGACTTCTTTTAGCACTTAATCTACCACCTACCTTGCCAGTATGGATGGGAGCATTGGGAGCAGTATTTGCAATTGTTGTTGTTAAACAGTTATTTGGTGGCCTTGGACAGAATTTTATGAATCCGGCTCTTGCGGCAAGATGCTTCCTTCTTATTTCATTTACAGGAAGGATGACTTATTTTGTATACGATGGTATGACAGGTGCAACACCACTTGCGAAACTTAAAGCAGGTGAGGCGGTTAACACAATGGATATGATGCTTGGTCTGACAAGAGGAACAATAGGAGAAACATCTATGGTTGCTATTATCATTGGCGCTTGTTTTCTTTTGTTAATGGGTGTGATCGATCTGAGAATACCAGGTACATATATTGTGACATTTGTAATATTTATCACTATTTTTGGTGGTCATGGATTTGATATTGGGTTTATCACAGCACATTTATGTGGTGGTGGTCTTATGCTTGGTGCATGGTTTATGGCAACAGACTATGTTACTTCACCGATCACAAAGCAGGGACAGATATTGTATGGAGTCTGTCTTGGTTTGTTGACTGGTTTATTCCGTTTATTCGGTGGATCAGCTGAAGGAGTTTCTTATGCAATTATTATTAGCAACCTTTTGGTTCCTTTGATTGAAAAGATTACTCTTCCAAAACCTTTTGGTAAAGGAGGAGAAAAATAATGAAGAAAATATTGAAAAACACAGCAATTCTAACTGTGATTACATTGGTTGCAGGCACTCTTTTGGGATTGGTATATGAGATTACAAAAAAACCAATTGAAGTAGCACATGAAAATGCAAAACAAGAAGCATATAAAAAAGTGTTAGAAGATGCTTTTTCATTTGAAACATATAAGGAGTTTGATGCAGAACAGGCAAACGCAATTTTAAAAGACATGGGACTTTTGGAAAATGAAATTTCAGAAGTAGCGGTTGCAAAAGATAAAGATGGAAATCAGATAGGATGTGTTATTACAGCTGTTTCCCATGAAGGATATGGTGGGGATATCGTTGTGTCTGTAGGAATTCAAAACGATGGTACTGTAAAAGGCATTGAAATGCTTAAAATTGGAGAAACTGCAGGACTTGGTATGAAAGCAACGGAGCCTGAGTTTAAAGATCAGTTTAAAGATAAGCAGGTTCCATTCTTCAAGTATACAAAATCAGGGGAATCAGGAGATGAGATGATTGATGCATTAGGTGGTGCAACAATCACTACAAATGCAGTTACAAATGCAATAAATGCTGCATTAGTATTTTTTCAAGATATGACAGGAGGTGCAGTAAATGAATAAGTATACAGAAAGACTGTACAATGGTCTTATCAAGGAGAATCCAACGTTTGTGCTTATGCTCGGAATGTGTCCGACACTGGCGGTTACTACATCGGCTATCAACGGAATAGGAATGGGACTTTCTACTACAGTAGTTTTAATCCTTTCCAATATGCTGATCTCTATGTTAAGAAAGGTGATACCGGATTCTGTTAGAATGCCTGCATTTATTGTTGTTGTAGCTTCTTTTGTTACAATGGTTCAGTTTCTTATGGAAGGATTTGTTCCAAGTCTTTACGATTCACTCGGAATTTATATCCCGCTTATTGTTGTAAACTGTATTATTTTGGGAAGAGCAGAAAGTTATGCATCCAAAAATCCGGTACTTCCATCTATTTTTGATGGAATTGGAATGGGACTTGGTTTTACAGTTGGTTTAACGTCAATAGGTATTGTACGTGAACTTATCGGAGCCGGTAAAATATTTGGTTTTTCAGTACTTCCATCTTCTTATGAACCAATTTCAATCTTTATTCTTGCACCAGGTGCGTTTTTCGTACTGGCCATACTTACAGCTGTTCAGAATAAAGTAAAAGCTGGAAAGCAGGAAAAAGCAGAGAAACAAGGATGTGGATTTGACTGTGCATCTTGTGGAAGCAAAACAAAGTGTAAGGAACAGGAGGATTAAAAGATGAAAGAATTGTTACTGATCGCAGTTGGATCTGCGTTTGTAAATAACGTTGTACTTAGTCAGTTCCTCGGAATATGTCCATTTCTTGGTGTTTCCAAAAATGTCAAGACAGCTGCCGGTATGGGCGGAGCAGTTGTGTTTGTTATTACGATTTCTTCGTTTGTAACAGGATTGATTTATAAATTTATACTTGTTAAGACAGGGTTTGAATATCTTCAGACAATTGTATTCATTCTTGTAATAGCAGCACTTGTTCAGTTTGTAGAGATGTTTTTAAAGAAAGCTATGCCGCCCCTTTATAGTGCTCTTGGAGTTTACCTTCCATTGATCACAACAAACTGCGCTGTTTTAGGTGTTGCTCTCACAAATGTACAAAAATCATACACAATTCTTGAAAGTGTTGTAAACGGTGTTGCAACGGCAGTTGGGTTCCTTGTATCTATCGTACTGATGGCGGGAATTCGTGAAAAGATTGAGTACAATGATATTACACCTGCTTTTAAAGGTACGCCAATCGTGCTTGTAACAGCAGGACTTATGGCAATTGCGTTTTTTGGATTTTCAGGATTGATATAGGAGGGAATATTCATGCTAACAGGAATATTGATAGCTGCTGCCATTGTAGGTGGCACAGGACTGTTTATCGGGATATTTCTTGGAATATCCGGTAAAAAACTGGCAGTAGAGGTAGATGAAAGAGAAGAGGCAGTGCTCAATGAACTTCCGGGAAATAACTGTGGAGGATGTGGTTATGCAGGATGTTCAGGACTTGCGGCCGCTATCGTAAAAGGGGAAGCACCTGCAGGAGGATGTCCAGTAGGTGGAACACCAGTTGCGGAGAAAATTGCTGAAATTATGGGACAGTCTGTCGAAGGACAAATACATATGACAGCATTTGTAAAATGTGCTGGAACATGCGAAAAAGCTCAACAACAATACGAATATACAGGGATACAAGATTGTACTATGGCAAATATGATGCAAGACAACGGCCCGAAAGGATGGTCTTATGGGTGCTTGGGCTATGGAACTTGCGTAGAGGCCTGTCCATTTGATGCAATACATATCATAGATGATGTAGCTGTTGTGGATAAAGAAAAATGTAAAGCTTGTGGCAAATGTGTTGCAGTCTGTCCAAAGCATCTTATTGAACTGATTCCATATGAACAGCAGACATTTGTACAGTGCAATTCAAATGATAAAGGAAAGGCATTAATGGATGTATGTCTTGTAGGCTGTATAGGATGTAAATTGTGCGAAAGAAATTGTGAAGCAGGAGCGATCACTGTTACGAATTTCCTTGCACATATTGATGCTTCGAAATGTACAAATTGTGGAGTTTGTGCAGAAAAATGTCCTAGAAAGATCATCATTCCACGACAAATTCCAGTGTAAAAATAATAAAACAGCCTATCAGATAAATGAGGGTAGTAAGGTAACCCCAAAAAGTTAGACTTTGATTGCGTAACAGATTTTTATCTGTTACGCATTTTTTATGATAGAATTATCATGGCAATTACCTTTTCTTGACATACTTTGAAAAATTCGTTCTTCT
>JAHHTM010000140.1 GCA_020024675.1 Muricomes sp. | reverse complement strand
ATGCAAGATGATGGAAGTTGATTTTCCATCTAGAGATCCATTTCTGGAAAGTGATTTTCTTGCAGGCAGAATGAAAAAAGCATTAGAGGCATGTGATGATTATGAGAAATACATGGATTCTATTGTTGCAATTAAAAAAGCTTTACCAGAGGTACATATTCTTGTGCTTGCATACGAAAGTACGGTAGAAGAGATAGGTGTAAAACGGTTTATCGATTTTTGCCTTGCGAATGATTTAAAAGATATTTTGTTGGTTGGCCTAAGAGGAAATGCAATCAAAGATGAAATTATAGCAGCAGGATTAAAAGTATCTTGCTATATCCAGTATCATCTTCCGAAAGATGAAATTGAAAGAGCAAAACAGTCAAATGGATTTGTATATTTACAGGCAAAACCATATGAAGATCAGGAAAAAAATGAAGCATATCCAACATTGAAGGATGGTGTCAGATACTTAAGAGAATGTGGAATCGATCGCCCAATATATTGTGGGGTTGGTGTACATTCACCAGAAGATATTAAGCTTGTTAAAGAAGCGGGAGCGGATGCTGCATTTGTGGGAAGTACAATTTTAAAATTGCATGGAGATATTCCGGCTATGAAAGAGAAAATCAAAGAATTTAGAGAGCAATGTTAGGAAAACGAATCAGGTACTATGAGTGTCGGAACGTTGTAGATTAGGAGGAAATAAAATGCGTTTTTTTATAGATACTGCAAATGTAGAGGATATTAAGAAAGCAAATGATATGGGGGTTATTTGTGGTGTTACGACTAATCCATCGTTAATCGCAAAAGAAGGAAGAAAATTTGAAGAAGTGATTGCAGAAATTGCATCTATTGTGGATGGACCAATTAGTGGAGAAGTTAAAGCAACAACGGTAGATGCAGAGGGAATGATTGAGGAAGGTCGTAAAATAGCCAAGATACATCCTAATATGGTTGTGAAAATTCCAATGACTGTAGAAGGGTTAAAAGCATGTAAAGTATTATCTACAGAAGGAATCAAAACAAATGTAACACTTATTTTTACAGCAAATCAGGCATTATTGGCAGCAAGAGCAGGAGCAACTTTCGTATCTCCATTTTTGGGAAGACTGGATGATATTTCAGAAAATGGGCTTCATCTTATCGAACAGATCACGCAGATTTTTGAGGTGTCAGGTATTGATACTCAGATTATAGCTGCAAGTGTACGTCATCCAATTCACGTTACAGAATGTGCATTGGCAGGTGCAGACATTGCCACAGTCCCTTATAAAGTCATTGAACAAATGACAAAACATCCGTTGACAGATGCTGGAATTGCAAAATTTCAGAAAGATTATGAAGAGGTATTTGGTTAAAACGCTGAAAGATAATAGCATATCTGAAGTGGGGTAAATGGAATTCTAGCTTGTTTAATTACAGTAGGTATAATATAATTGAGACAGGAAAGAGTGCAATTTAAGAATTGGGAAAAAAGAAGTTTGACCAATTGAAAGGAGGCATTATGGAACCTAGAGTGCCAAAGTATTATCTGCTAAAAAGTATGATCATCGAAAAAATTGATAATGAAGAGTTTGTATCAGGTCAGTTGATTCCCAGTGAACGAGAATTAATGGAAATTTATCAGGTCAGCAGAATTACCGTAAGAAAAGCAATTGATGAACTTGTGAATGAAGGGTATTTATATAAGATTCAGGGAAAAGGAACTTATGTGAAGGAAGAGTGTGGCGGAAGTGATTTGATTTCGATTACAAGTTGCACAGAGGATGTGATTCGATTGGGAATGACACCAAGTAAAAAAGTCGTAACATTTCAGCAAAAAAAAGCAGATGCGAAAAGAGCGAAAGTGTTAGAGCTTACAAAGGATGATAATGTATATCAACTTGGTAGAATCCTTTATGCGGATCAGGAACCACTAAATTTTACAATTACATATTTGCCGGAGAAACTATTTCCTGAGCTGGATCGTTATTCATTTGATAAGGAGTCGTTGTATACGACTATTCAAGAAAAGTATGATGTAAAGATTACGAAAGCCAGAAGAACGATGGAGGCGGTATTAGCAAGAGATGACATTGCAGAATATTTGGATATCGAAGAGGGATCTCCAATCATCTTGTTTCGATGTGTGACAATGGGAATCGTTAATGGAAAGGAAATACCTATAGAATATTTTAAATGCTATTATCGTACGGATAAATTTAAATTTTATATTGATCAGGTAAAAGCGTGATATAATCATTTGTATGGGTATAGTACGACAAAATGTAAACTTAAGAACAGTGCTCTATAAAAGTATAGAGTGCTGTTTTTTGTTATGTGAAAAAGTATATAGTATGCTTAAATGCATGGAAGAAGACTTTATTAAATACCAGAACATGTTATAATAGAACCCATGTAAATACACGTACCGAATCTGGCTAAAGAGAGCCGGAAATAAAAAAGGAGATAGATTATGGTAAAAATTTTTGTTACAGGAGATAATCACTTTGGGAAAAGATACGATCGCTATCCGGATGTAAAAGAACAATTGATAAATAGCAGATTTGAAAGTTTTCAAGAGATGGTTCATAAAGCCGAAGAAGAAGTGTGTGAACTGTTTGTTATTACAGGAGATCTTTTTGATAGTATCAATACAATCAAAGTTTCTGACGTAAAACGAGTGATTGAGATTCTTTCAAGATTTAGCGGTACGGTTCTGGTCCTTCCGGGCAACCATGATTATTATACAGGAAATGAGAAGGTATGGAAAGATTTTGAAAAGGAACTTTCCATGTGTGAGCATAATATTATTCTTTTGAATGAGATGAGAAAATATTCATTTGACATGAAAAAAGAAAAAATTGTAGTATATCCTGCCTGTTGTCAGTCAAAACATTCTGTAGAAAATAATCTAAACTGGATAAAAGAAGAGACTATAGATTCAGATGGAAGAATCAATATAGGTATCGCACATGGGGCAATAAAAGGTGTGACACCAGATTTCAAAAAAGAGTATTTTCTTATGGATGAAAAAGAATTATTGAATATACCGGTGGATGTTTGGCTAATAGGACACACACATATTCCATATCCTGAAATTTTAAAAGAAGATGTGGATACATTCGGGTACAAAATCTTTAACTCAGGTACACATGAACAGACGGATCTTCATAATCGAACAGATGGAAATGGTTTTATAATTACGCTTGATAAGCAAGGGGATGCAGTGCAGATTGCTGCCAGAAAGTATGTCAGCGGAAAAATTCGATTTTATGATCTAAACATTAAAGTGAAACCAGATAGTGATACATCACTTAAAGAGGCTTTGAAAAAGAGTCTTGCGGATATTGATCGAAAAGCAGTGTTGAGGATAAATATAACAGGTATGATAAAACAAGCTGAGTATCACGAAAAGGAAAGGATATATAAAGAACTGTTAGAAGATTTTCTTACATATGAAATAGTTGACAGTGAGTTGAGCGAAGAAATTACAGCGGATAAAATACGTGATGAGTTTGCAGAGACGAGCTTTGCGGCAAAATTTATGGAACAACTTGCAGAAAATCCGACAGAGTTGCAGATGGTATATGAACTTTTAAAGCAATACAAAGAAAGTTAGAGAAAGGGGGAGGACAATGAAGATAAAACGAGTAGAATGCGACCAGTTTGCCGGGATTCAGGGTACTAAAGCAGAGTTTCAAGATGGACTTAATCTTATTATCGGAGAAAATGAAAGTGGAAAAAGTACCATAGCGGATCTTATATATTATCTCCTTTTTAAAGATGTAAAGTTAGATGGACGCAGAGATGCTGAATTTATAGATGAATATTTCCCTAAAAAAGTTAGTGGTCCACAGGGAAATGTAATAAATGGACAAATTTTATTTGAAACCTCAAATGGAATGTACAAGTTACAGAAGGAATGGGAAAAAGGCGAAGGCATGTGCAGGCTCATTCTTCCAGATGGAACAATGCTCAAAGGAACTGAGGAAGTAAATCAGATCCTTAAGGAAGAAATCAAACATCGAGCAGGTGTTTACCATGAAATAGTGTTTGCGTCGCAGAAAAGGCAGCAGATGGCAGTGGAAAGTATTATGAAAACATTGTCAAAAAAAACAGATGTCTATTCGGAAACAAGAGATAATCTTGCATCAGCACTTACGACGGCAACGCTTGAAACAGGTGGAGTTGCAATTGAAGAAATAGAGAAGCAGTTACTAGAAAAACTTTCAAGTTTATCTTCGCATTGGGATTTTAACGCGGATGCTCCGGAAGGGGGAGTTAGACGTGGAATCAATAATATGTGGAAACAAAAAGTAGGACTTATTCTTGAAGCATATTACAGGATGGAAACTATCCGAAAAGCACAAAGTGATGCAGAAGAGACAGAACGAATCGTGGAATCTTGTGTGCGTGAAATTACATTACTTCAAGAAAAAAAAGAAGAATTTGAAGAAAGAAAAAACAAGTTCCAAAAATGTCGTGGAATACTAGGACAAGCAAATTTACTTACAAGAGAGCTTAAAAG
>JAHHTM010000014.1 GCA_020024675.1 Muricomes sp. | reverse complement strand
ATAGCATTTTCTTTCTCTCCTCCAATGATTCAAATGAATTACATGTTTACATTATAACATCTCCACTCAAAAAACCAATACTTTTTGGTTCTAAAATAAATGTTGGGGTGTGTGATTTTAAATCACACATCCTCAAATTTTTTGTTTATAATGAAAATAAAAAACCTCCCAGCGCCAGTCCCCAAACCAACTACTAGAAGGTGCATAACAAATGCATAATCATTATATCAACAAACTATTAAATATTGAAGATGTAATTGTAAAAAAAATTGATCATGCGAATACTTTTGTAAAGATTTATCTTGAAACCAAACCTCATGTACAGATTTGTCCTTGTTGTGGTTCTACTACAAAACGTGTTCATAATTACCGTTATCAAACAATTAAGGACTTGCCTTTCCAGTTGAAGCATTGCTATCTTGTTCTACACAAAAGGCGATATGTGTGCATGTGCGGAAAACGGTTTTATGAAACCTATCATTTCCTTCCTCGATACTTTCAGAGAACGACTAGATTAACTGCTTTTATTGTTTCTTCCCTGCATAACTCCCAAAGCATCAAGGAAACTGCAAGACAGACCAATGTTTCTACTGCCACTGTTGGAAGAATTTTAGATACTATTTCTTACTCCAGAAGAAAATTTCCCACTACCATATCGATTGATGAATTTCGTGGAAACGCTTCCACCGGTAAGTTCCAATGTATCCTGGTTGATCCAATAAAACATAAAACACTAGACATTCTGCCAGACAGACAACATAATCATTTGGTGTCTTATTTTTCTTGTAACTAATTAATTTTAACAGACTGGCACTTGAAGGTTTGTTTGCCATGCAACAAAACAGAGATTTTTACATAGCAACACTAAAATGCCTTCAAACGCAACAATGGAGCGGGATTCGTTAAAATCCCACCCCAACTATTGACTTAGAGCCAGAAAAACCCCAGAAACACAAGGTTTCTGAGGTTTTGTATACTTTTTGTATTCTCGTTTCGATAACCGAAATTAACGTTTTGAGAACTGTGGAGCTCTACGAGCTGCTTTGAGACCGTACTTCTTACGTTCTTTCATACGTGGATCACGTGTTAAGAATCCAGCTGCTTTAAGAGTTGGTCTGTATTCTGCATCTGCTTCAAGAAGAGCTCTTGAAATTCCGTGACGGATAGCTCCAGCCTGTCCTGTGTATCCACCACCGTGAACGTTAACAAGTACGTCGAATTTGTCAAGTGTGTTTGTAGCAACGAGTGGCTGACGAACAACAACTTTTAATGTTTCAAGTCCTAAATACTCGTCGATGTCTCTTTTATTTATAGTGATTTTACCTGTTCCAGGTACAAGATATACTCTTGCGATTGATTTTTTTCTTCTTCCTGTTCCGTAATATTTTGTATTAGCCACAGTAATATCCTCCTTTCAACCTTTCCTTAAAATGTTAATACTTCTGGTTTCTGAGCCTGCTGTTTGTGCTCTGGTCCAGCGTATACATGAAGTTTCTTGATCATCTGTCTTCCTAAAGGTCCTTTTGGAAGCATTCCTTTAACAGCTAATTCGATAACCTTCTCTGGTTTCTTTGCCATAAGTTCAGCTAATGTAGTTTCTTTCATTCCGCCTACATAATCAGAGTGATTGTAATAAACCTTCTGCTCTAATTTTTTACCTGTAACAGCAACTTTCTCAGCGTTAATAACTACTACATAATCACCTGTATCAACATGTGGTGTAAATTCTGGTTTGTTTTTTCCTCTTAAAACTTTAGCGATTTCAGAAGAAAGGCGTCCTAATGTACATCCCTCAGCGTCAACCACATACCATTTTCTTTCAATCTTGTCTGGGTTAGCCATATAAGTTTTCATGGTTATTCCTCCTATTACTAATCATTATACTAACATATACTCTTACTTTTATATGAAATCAGCGTACTCCGGGGCTTTGGTGTAGGCTGTTTCTCCTTTTTTCATACTGTTCCATTATAGTATGTTTCTGAAACATTGTCAACATCCTTTTGCACTTATTTCCATAACCATTTTGACCATATTTATGCTATAATATCTGCATATAATATATAAAATCAACAAACTGAAAAGAGGTATTTTTATGTGGGCATACAACGAAACTTTTTATCAAATTTATCCTCTAGGATTTTGTGCTGCTCCTATCCATAATGATGGTCTAACCGTTTCAAGAATTCGTAAAATAGCAGACTGGAGCGAATATTTTCAGGAACTTGGCATCGGATCTATTATTTTAAATCCTATTTTTGAATCTGATAATCATGGTTATGATACAAGAGATTTCAAATCTATTGATTGCCGTCTTGGCACAAATGATGATTTTAAATATGTCTGTGCTTCGCTACATTCTCATGATGTAAAAATCATACTTGATGGGGTCTTTAATCATGTTGGTCGTGGCTTTTGGGCGTTCAAAGATGTTTTGGAAAAGAAATGGGATTCACCATATAAAGACTGGTTTTATTTAAATTTTGACGGAAACAGTTGTTACGATGACGGATTCTGGTACGAAGGATGGGAAGGACATTTTGAACTTGTGAAATTAAACTTACAGAATCCTGCTGTTATTGATTATCTTTTAGACTGTGTTCGTTTCTGGATCGAAGAATTTCAAATTGATGGGCTTCGTCTTGATGTTGCTTACAGCCTCGATCACAATTTTATGAAAACACTCCGTTCTTTCTGCGATGAATTAAAACCTGGATTTACATTAATTGGAGAGGTCCTGTTCGGTGATTACAATTTGATTGTAAACGACAGTATGCTGCACAGCTGTACAAATTATGAATGTTACAAAGGTATTTATTCCAGCCTGAACAGCATGAATCTCTTCGAAATTGCACATTCTCTAAACCGGCAATACGGTCCGGAACAGTGGTGTATCTATCGAGGAAAACATCTTATGAATTTTGTGGACAACCACGATGTCACAAGAATTGCAAGTATTCTTAGTAATAAGAAACATCTTCCTATTGCTTACGGAATCTTATTTGGAATGCCTGGTATTCCTTGTCTGTATTATGGCAGCGAATGGGGAACTGAAGGGGTAAAAGCACCAGACAACGATTATGCGCTGCGTCCTTCATTTGAAAAACCAATGCCAAATGAATTTACAGATTTTATAAAGAAATTGATTTCTATCCGCAAAAACAGTGATGCCCTATGCAATGGCGGCTATCACAACACCATGATCACAAATAAACAGCTCATCTTTGAGCGAAAAACTGATAACGAACGTATCCTTGTTGCCATCAATGCCGAAGATTCCACTTTCCATGCATCAAATGGCGAACTACATGGAAATTACACTGATCTTCTTACTATGAATGACATTGTGTTAGACGGAAACCTGGAGCTTCCTCCTTACAGCGTTCAATATTTATTACAAAAATAAGCAAAAAGCCGGGAATGGTTCTTTTTCAAACCATTCTCGGCTTTTCTTTTATATTATGCAAGTACTACTTTACGGAAATTTTTCTTTCCTTTTTTCAGTACAACGCCTTCTGCTTCAAATGCATCTTTTGCAAATGATGTTGCGATATCTGTTACTTTTTCTCCATCTACTGCAACTCCACCCTGCTGTACAGCACGTCTGGCTTCTGATTTTGATGGGACAAGTCCACTCTTTAATAAAAGTGTAAGGATGTCGATTGATCCCTCTGTAAAATCTTCATCAGCAAGTTCTGCTGTAGGCATATCGGCTGCATTTCCCTGGCTGAATAATGCTCTTGCACTTTCCTGTGCTTTTTTCGCTTCTTCTTCTCCATGAACCATTTCTGTAAGTTCATATGCCAGAATTTCTTTTGCCTTATTAAGTTCGCTACCTTCCCATTTATCCATTTCATCAATCTGCTCTAATGGAAGGAATGTAAGCATACGGATACATCTAAGGACATCCGCATCCGCAATGTTTCTCCAGTACTGGTAGAAATCAAATGGAGATGTCTTGTTCGGATCAAGCCATACAGCACCTGACTGTGTCTTACCCATTTTCTTTCCTTCTGAATTAAGAAGAAGTGTAATTGTCATGGCACTTGCATCTTTTCCAAGTTTTCTTCGGATCAGCTCTGTACCTGCCAGCATATTTCCCCACTGGTCATCTCCACCAAACTGAAGGTTACATCCATAATTCTGGTATAATGCCATGAAGTCGTATGCTTGCATGATCATATAATTAAACTCAAGGAATGTCAGTCCCTTTTCCATACGCTGTTTGTAACATTCTGCTGAAAGCATTCTGTTCACACTAAAATGAGCTCCCACCTCACGGAGAAGGTCAATGTAATTAAGATCTAAAAGCCAGTCTGCATTGTTTACCATCAATGCTTTTCCTTCTGAAAAATCGATAAATCGACTCATCTGTTTTTTGAAACAATCGCAGTTATGCTGAATTGTTTCTGGTGTCATCATTGATCTCATATCTGTTCTTCCTGATGGATCTCCGATGTATCCTGTACCACCACCAATTAATGCTATTGGCTTATTTCCTGCCATCTGAAGACGTTTCATTAAGCAAAGTGCCATGAAATGTCCTACATGAAGGCTGTCTGCTGTTGGGTCAAATCCAATGTAAAATGTAGCTTTTCCATTGTTAATAAGATCTTTGATCAATTCTTCGTCTGTTACCTGTGCAATCAAACCTCTTGCCTGTAATTCTTCATACAGTGTCATTTTCTTTTCCTCACTTTTCTTCAAACATAAATAAAAAGAGCCCTCATCCAAAAGGACGAGGGCTCGTAAGCTCGTGGTACCACCTTTATTCACAGACAATTCTCACTGTCCGCCTCTGCGAGTTTCTCTTACGCCAGACAAAAATTTCTATCGTGCAATCACTCAGTACAATAACGTGTACCAATCCGTCATAGCCTACTTACATTGAAATATGCGTTCGGTATGAAGCTCCAAGATGTATTCATATCAAGTCCGATCATGCGCCTCTCATCTGCCGGCAACTTTCTGTTTTCTCCAGTCTCGCTACTACTTGTTCTCTTCAACGCTTTTCCTCTATATGGTGCATATCTTATACTAAACTTATTCCTTTGTCAAGGTTTCCATTCAAATATATTTTTCACCCTTCTTTATCTAACAGAAATTGCTTTTCCGTCAACATAAACGGCCTTTACATTCAGATCTTTATCTAAAAGCACAAGGTCTGCTGATTTTCCAGCGGTAATACTACCACAAGTATCATAAATTCCAATTTCTTTTGCCGGATTAGCTGTCGCACAGGCTACTGCATCTTCTAGCGGAATTCCCATTTTCTGAACAGCCGTCTTCATACAATCCATAAGATTTGTCGCAGAGCCGGCAATCGTACCATCTGCTAATGTAGCAAGCTGTCCCTTTACGAAAACATCCTGGCCACCCAAAGTATACTTACCATCTGTTAAACCAGTAGCACGCATGCTGTCACTTATAAGGATCATCCTCGCTGCACCGAACATTGCAAATGTTGCACGTACAACTGACGGGTGAATATGAACACCATCGCAGATCAATTCTGCATGACACTTTTCATCATCTCTTGCTGCCCCAATCACTCCCGGTTCTCTGTGATTAAGTGGTGGCATTGCATTATACAAGTGCGTGATATGACTTGCTCCTTTATCTAATGCTTCCTTTGCTGTCTCATAATCTGCCGTTGTGTGCGCAATTGAAATCACGACTTCGTCTTTCATCTCTTCAATAAACTCCATTGCACCATCATTTTCCGGTGCAATATCTACGAGCTTAATAAGATTTCCTGATGCTTTCTGAAGCCTTCTAAACTCAGCAGCACTGCATGGACGGATATAATCTCCTGCCTGAGCACCTTTTTTCTTTCCACTAATGTATGGACCTTCCATGTTGATTCCGACTAATTTTGCACCTCTGCCATTTTTATGTTCAGCTGCAACTTTCATGATCTCCATCAGTTCATCTTCTGATAGCGTCATTGTCGCCGGGCAGATAGAAGTAACTCCAATAGACGCCTCATAATCAGCCATATTTTGAACTGCTTCTGGTCTGGCATCACAAAAGTCATCTCCGACACAACCATGGAAATGAATATCTATAAGTCCTGGAATTGCAAAACAACCTTCTCCATCAATTACTTCTGTATCATGGACAGCAGTTTCTACAAACTTTCCATCTTCCATTACAATCTGGCCAGGCTCGAATGTCTGGTCTTCTCTGAAAACCTGTACATTTTTAATAATCATTTTGATCCATCTTCCTCTCTACCCCTGAATTATCTTGGGATTTTAGATAATGCTGCTGCGTCTGCTACGATTGTTACATCTGGATGCATCTGAAGAATAGATGCTGGTACATCTGGTGTAACATCTCCGAAAAATGCTTTTGCTACGATTTCTGCTTTATCTTCTCCACTTACTACAAGAAGGATTTTCTTTGCACGCATGATTGTTCCGATTCCCATTGTATAAGCCTGTCTTGGAACATCATCAGCTGAAGCGAAGAAACGTTTGTTAGCTTCGATTGTACTTTCTGTAAGATCTACACAGTGTGTTTCTTTATCAAATGCTGGCGCTGGTTCGTTAAATCCAATATGTCCATTATGTCCAAGTCCGAGAAGCTGAAGGTCCACTCCACCTAAAGATTTGATGAATTCTTCATATCTTTTGCATTCTTTTTCTGCGTCTTCTTCCATTCCGTTTGGCACATTTGTTCTTTCTGGATCGATATTTACACGGTCAAACAAGTGCTCATGCATAAAGTAATAGTAACTCTGATCATTGTCTCTTGTAAGTCCTTTGTATTCATCAAGGTTTACTGTTGTAATTCCTGAAAAATCAAGGTCTCCATTTTCATACATAGAAACCAAGTTGTCATAAGTACCGATTGGGGAAGAACCTGTAGCAAGTCCTAACACACATTCTGGTTTTGTAATAATCTGTGCAGCAATAATATTAGCTGCTTTTCTACTCATATCTGTATAATCTTTTGTTGCAATAATTCTCATATTCGTATCCTCCATAGTTTTTATTTTCCATGTACCATTTATTATATAACTTTTTTTATACTTTTCACAAGTCCGGAATAAAAAAAGGCCAAAAATATCTTCAGTCTTTTCAAATTCTAAATTAATACTTAATTTCAACGAGCACAAGTCCATGCGGAGGTGCCGTTACACCTGCTGCCTGCCTGTCCTTTGCCTCAAGAATATCTCTGACCTGTTCCGGCGTATAAAATCCACGTCCAACCCTAAGAAGTGTCCCTACAATAATCCGGATCATATTATATAAGAATCCATTTCCTGTCACTCGAATTGTAATTTCATCCTTTTCCCGAATAACATCAAGGCTGTAAATGTTACGCACTGTGTCTTCTACATTCGTACGCACATTGCAAAAACTTGCAAAATCATGTTCTCCTTTTAGATATTCAGCCGCTCGTCTCATCTTATCAAGATCTAGTGTATAAGAAACGAAATAACGATTCAATCTTCTTGTCGGATCTGGTATCTTTGAATTCAAAATATGATATTCATAGGTTTTTTCACAATTACAATATCTTGGATGCCAGTCCGCCGGAACTTCCTCTGAATGTGTCACAACGATATCTTCTGGCAGACGTTGGTTCAATGCATACGCAATCCTCTCTGGCGGAATACTTGTTTCCGAATCAAAAACGGCTACATTTCCAAGCGCATGTACCCCTGAATCTGTTCTGCTGGCTCCAATAATTCTTATCTTTTCACCCGTAAGTTTCGTCAATGCTTTGTTGAGCACCTCTTCAATCGTAATCCCATTTGGCTGTATCTGCCATCCACAATAATTTGTGCCGTCATAGGCAACTGTAAGTTTAATTCTTTTCATAAATACTCTTTTCATCTTAACTTCAGTTTTTATTAAAAAATCCAGATGTGAAATGGAACGTAACGTCCCACAACAAATATCATAACAATGTACACTAACGTTATGGCATACCCTACAAAATCTCTTCTGTGATAAGCAAGTGGTTTCATCTTTGTTCTGCCTTCTCCACCACGATAACACCTTGCTTCCATTGCCATGGCAAGATCATTTGCACGGCGGAATGCAGAAATAAATAATGGCACCAGAACCGGTATCATAGCTTTTGCTCTCTGGATCATATTTCCACTTTCCAAATCAGCTCCTCTTGCAATCTGTGCTTTCATGATCTTATCTGTTTCTTCAATAAGAATCGGAATAAAGCGAAGAGCAATCGACATCATCATTGCAATTTCATGCACTGGAACATGAATCTTATTTAAGGGAGATAAAAGTCTTTCAATTCCATCTGTCAGTGAATTTGGGGTCGTTGTCAGTGTCATGATTGACGAACCAATAATCAGATAAATAAGACGTACTGCCATAAACACTGCAATTCGAAGCCCTTTATCTGTAATCTTGAAAATCCAGAATTCAACAAGTATCGTGCCCTCACTTGTAAGAAAAAGATTAAACCCGACTGTAATAAGAAGAATGATCACAATTGCTTTTAATCCTTTTACAATAAATTTAAAAGGCACCTTACTCACTTTTATCACTACCGCAAGAAACAGCGTTGCAATCGCATATCCTAACACACTGTTCTGTAAGAAAAGTGATATCAGAAATAATAGAGTACACGTTATTTTTACTCTTGGGTCCATTTTATGTATCACACTGTTTGCCGGATAATACTGTCCGATTGTAATGTCTCTAATCATGAAAACTCCTCATTATAGCATCTGCTGCCTCTTCAATCGTCGTTGCTCCAAGCGGAACATCCATGCCTTTTTCTTTCAACGCATGCATAATATACGTAACCTGTGGTGCAGCAAGGCCAACTTTTTCTAATTCTTTATAATGGGAAAACACTTCCCTCGGACTTGCATCAAACATTTTTTCGCCATCATTTACCACTACGATACGCTCCACATATTTTGCAATATCTTCCATACTGTGTGAAACAAGAATAACAGTAAGATCAGCCTGTTTGTGAAGATATGCGATCTGATCTAATATCTCATCTCTTCCTTTTGGATCTAATCCTGCCGTAGGCTCATCTAACACAAGAACCTTTGGACGCATGGCAAGAACACCTGCGATTGCTACACGTCTTTTTTGTCCCCCTGAAAGTTCAAACGGAGACTGTGTATAATATTTTTCCGGAAATCCTACGAGTTGCAGTGCTTCCTTTGCCCGCTTCTCACATTCCTCTTTTGGCAATCCCTGATTTTTAGGTCCAAAGCAGACGTCCGTCAAAACATCTACTTCAAACAACTGATGTTCCGGATACTGAAATACAAGTCCAACCTGCGTTCTGAGCTCTTTCATATTGTAGCCCGGGGAATATACATCTTTTCCATCATAATAAAAGTTTCCACTTGTAGCCTTAATAAGCCCATTAAGATGCTGGATCAATGTAGATTTTCCTGATCCGGTGTGACCGATCACGCCCACAAATTCTCCTTGTTCTATTGTCAGATTAATATCCTTTAATGCATGCTTTTCGTACACAGTGCCAGGGTTATATATATAATTAATATTTTCTAATTTAATCGACATAACGCCTCCACCAGTTCTTCTGTCCTTATAATTCCTTTTGGAATATCAAGACCTCTTTTTCGTAATTCCTCAGCCAGCATAGTCACCTGTGGCACATCCAGTCTATATCTTTTCAATTCCTCTACCTGACTAAATATTTCTTTCGGTGTACCTGACATTACAATATGTCCGCTATCCATTACATACACCTTATCTGCATCAATTACTTCATCCATATAATGCGTGATCAGGATTACTGTAACATTTTTTCTTTTTCGTAGCTCCTGTATTGTACGGATAACTTCTTTACGTCCATTTGGGTCAAGCATTGCTGTCGGCTCATCTAATACAATACATTGTGGAGCCATCGCAATTACTCCTGCAATCGCCACTCTTTGTTTCTGCCCCCCGGAAAGTTTATTTGGAGAATTGGTTCGATACTGAATCATCCCTACAGCTTTTAGACTGTCTTCCACTCTTTTCCAAATTTCCTCCGTCGGAACCCCCAGATTTTCCAAGCCAAATCCAACATCTTCTTCCACAACAGTACCAATGATCTGATTATCCGGATTTTGAAACACCATCCCTGCGGACTGTCTTACATTCCACAGTTCTTCCGGATCTTTTGTATCTCTTCCATTGACCCACATAGTGCCACCTGTAGGAACTAAAATTGCATTGATATGCTTTGCCAGCGTAGATTTTCCTGATCCATTGTGTCCCAGGATTGCCACAAAATCTCCCGGTGAAACATGGATATCTACCTCGTCTATTGCACGATTCATGCCAATGATATTTCCCTCATCGTCATGTCTGGCATATTCATATATCAGCTTTTCTGACTTGACCATATCCATACCGGTCTGGCCTCCTTTACCTTTTCTGAATACAGAATCGGTCGCCTTTTCTCTGGCAACCGATTCTTTTTGTTTACTGATTAAACTGTTTCTGGTTCTTCAAAAGTTTCACCAAATGTATCTACTGTAACTTTTTTCATCACCTGAGTTTCAAGTGGTCTGTCACTATAATCTGTTGCTGTATTTGCAATCTTATTTACAATATCCATACCTTCTGTAATCTGTCCGAAAGCTGCATAAGCTCCGTCAAGGTGTGGAGATTTTTTATGCATGATAAAGAACTGTGAACCTGCTGAATCAGGATGCATAGCTCTTGCCATAGAAAGTACTCCTGGTGTATGTGAAAGATTATTCACAAAACCATTCTGTGAGAACTCTCCTTTTATTGAATATCCAGGTCCACCCATTCCTGTACCATCCGGGCATCCTCCCTGGATCATAAATCCTCGAATAACACGGTGAAAAATAAGTCCATCATAGAACCCTTTCTTTACTAAAGATATAAAGTTTTTTACTGTATTTGGTGCGATCTCAGGATATAATTCTGCTTTCATGATATCGCCATTTTCCATTTCAAATGTAATAACTGGATTTGCCATAATAATTTCCTCTTTTCTTTCAAAATTTAATGTACTTATTGTAGCTGAAAACTTTTGTTTCGTCAATCAGACATCTTGGTCGCTATGTACACTTTTCTTCTCTTTTTTTGGTTACTCATGACATTGTTTCCACGCCCTTCTTCTACTATACTAAATATAGATTATAACGTATGACATATAAGGAGGAACAAAATGGCAAGTTTATCATTAAAAGGTATTCAGAAAATTTATCCAAATGGATTTCATGCAGTAAAAGATTTTAATCTTGATATTGCAGATAAAGAATTCATCATCTTCGTAGGACCTTCCGGATGTGGTAAATCTACTACACTTCGTATGATCGCAGGTCTGGAAGATATTTCAGGTGGTACATTAGAGATTGATGGAAAGGTTATGAACGATGTAGAGCCAAAAGATCGTGACATTGCCATGGTTTTCCAGAATTATGCTCTTTATCCACATATGACTGTTTATGACAATATGGCTTTCGGATTAAAACTTCGCAAGGTTCCAAAAGCTGAAATTGACAAAAAAGTTCGTGAAGCTGCTAAAATTCTTGACTTGGAACAGTTATTAGATCGTAAACCTAAAGCATTATCAGGTGGACAAAGACAGCGTGTTGCCATGGGACGTGCAATTGTTCGTAATCCTAAGGTATTCCTTATGGATGAGCCACTTTCAAACCTTGATGCAAAGCTTCGTGTTCAGATGCGTATCGAGATTTCCAAACTTCATAAAAATCTTGGTGCAACTATTATCTACGTTACACATGACCAGACAGAAGCTATGACACTTGGTACAAGAATCGTAGTTATGAAATCCGGCGTTGTTCAACAGGTAGATACACCTCAGAATCTTTATAATACACCATGCAACTTATTTGTTGCTGGATTCATTGGATCTCCACAGATGAACTTTATGGACGCTATCGTTAATATCGATGGAAATGACGTTACGCTTACTGTCGGACAGCATATATTAAAAGTTCCTGCTTCTAAAAAACAGGCACTGATCGACGGTGGTTACAATGGCAAAACTGTTGTTCTTGGTATCCGTCCAGAAGATGTACATGATTCAGAAGCGTTTATCGCAAACTCTCCTGAAAGTGTTATCAAATCCACAATTAAAGTTTACGAATTACTTGGTGCTGAAGTATTCTTATACTTTGACGTTGAAGGTACACAAATGACAGCCCGCGTAAATCCACGTACAACATTAAGAGCTGGAGACGAAGCAGTATTCGCTCTCGACATGGAAAAAATCCACTTGTTTGATAAAGAAACAGAGTTGACGATTACAAACTAATCATTTAAAATAAAAAACAAGTAGTAAAGAGGGGCTGTACTTATGGTGCGGCCCTTTGATTCTTTCTAATTTATATTATAGGAGATTATAAAATGGAACATACTCCGGAATTATCTAAAGCATTAGGTGAATTAAAACAAGTTACCGGTCTTTCTTTTGAAATTCAGGCCGATTCACTTGAAGAACAGGATTATGCTTTAACTCAAATTCATCACCTTATGCTTGCATACAAAGAAAAATTCAATAAAACCCATTTTCTAAAAAGTCTGTTGTCCGGGCAGATTAATTCTTATGATATTACTGAACAGGCGGAGCATTTTCATATTTCAAATGAAGTTCCGCGTATCCTGTATCTCATTGAATCCAAATATTCAATGGATGATACACTAATCGAAATATTAAAGCAGCTCTTCCCTGTGCCTTCCACATCTTACCTTGTTAAGATGAACGAATGCTCACTTGCACTCATTCAGCAGGAAAAAGATTCTTTTTCTCTGCAAGATGCCCTGTCTACTGCTCATATGATCGTTGACACACTTAACACAGAAGCACTTGCCTCTGTACGCATCTCATACAGTGCTATTTTTCGTTCATTAGCTGCACTTTCACAGGCATATGAAGAAACTGCTCTTGCTTTGAAAGTCGGAAGTATATTTTATTCAGAGCATACTATCTTCCCTTATAACTATTTGGGCATTGGAAGGCTGATCTACGAACTTCCTACATCTGTTTGCGAAGATTTTCTTTGCGAAATTTTCGGAAAACAAACTTCTTTTTCTTTTGACGAAGAAGCCATGCAGACGATCAATAAATTCTTTCAAAACAATTTAAACATTGCAGAAACATCACGACAGCTTCATATGCACAGAAATACTTTGATCTACCGATTAGAACAAATCGAAAAACATACCGGTCTTGATATCCGTAAATTCGAAGATGCCATGACCTTTAAGATTGCCATTATGGCTATTAATTATTTACAAACAGAAAGGATTGATTAAACTATGAATGATTCATTTTACGAACAACTCGTAAGTCGAAAGTCTCGCCCCATTGATCTGGTAATACGAGTTATCACTATTTTAGCTTTGCTCTTATTTACTTTTATTGGATTTATGCTTTTAGGCTTTTTCATCATCCTTGTTATCATACTTCTCGCATTCCTCGTACATGTTTTTCTTTTTCCACGACTCAATGTAGAATATGAATATACATTATTAAATAATGATATGCAAATTGATATCATTTACAACAAAGAAAAAAGAAAATCACTTCTTTCTTTTAATTTACGAGATGCTGAAATCATAGCACCACAAGATTCTCCTGCTTTAGCTTCTTATCATGCAGAAAAAACATTGAATTTCACTTCTTTAAAACCTTCTGCCAAAGTATTTAAGATGTATATCACAATCAACCAGAAAAAATATGTATTACTTCTTGAACCCGACAGTAAAATGCAGGAACATATGAAAACCTGGATGGGAACTAAATTTATTTCCGAGTAATAAAAAAGACAGACATTTAAAGTATGTTTTACCTTAAATGCCTGTCTTTATTTTTTATAATGTTGCCAGGTACTTGCATGCGGCAAGAGCTGCTACTGAGCCATCCGCTGCCGCTGTTGTGAGCTGACGCACTTCTTTTGTACGACAGTCACCTGCTGTGTAAACACCAGGACGTGATGTCATACAATCCTCAGATGCAAGGATAAATCCTGCATCATCAAGTTTTACATAATCCGCAAAAATTTCATTCTGTGGAATCTGTCCGATCGCTACAAACACACCTGACACATTGATTTTGAATTCTTCTCCCGTCTTTTTGTCATTAAGAAGAAGCCCTTCTACCATATATTCTCCGATAATATCTTTTACTGTCGCACTAAGTACAAATTCGATATTTTCTTTTGCTTTAAGAACTTCTACAAGACTGTTATCTCCTCTAAATTCGTCTCTTCTGTGTACAACATATACTTTGTTACAGTAGTTTGAAAGGAATTCTGCGTCCTGAAGTGCTGTATTTCCTCCTCCGATCACTGCTACATCTCTACCTTTGAAAAAGGCTCCATCACAGGTTGCACAATAAGAAACCCCTGCTCCTGTAAGCTGAATTTCTTTTTCTATGCCCATGTGTCTATGTGTAACACCTGTTGCAATAATAACAGTTTTGCACTGGTATTCTTTTTCTGTACCTTCAATCACTTTGTATCCATCTTCATCGCGGATCCCTGTTACCTGATCCATCGCTGTTTCTGCACCGAGTTTTGTTGCCTGCGCAAGCAAGCCC
>JAHHTM010000139.1 GCA_020024675.1 Muricomes sp. | reverse complement strand
TGCTCCTGTTACGCGCATTGCCTGATATACATAAGTACGGCCTGAAAGTGGATCTCTGATTGCTCCACCTAAACATGTAGCTGCTCCACCAAATGGTTCAATTTCTGTTGGATGGTTATGTGTCTCATTTTTAAAGTTGATCAGCCACTCCTCTTCAACTCCGTTTACTTTGATCGGTACAACAATACTGCACGCATTAATTTCATCTGATTCTTCCTGATCAGCAAGTTTTCCTTCTTTTTTAAGTTGTTTCATTGCCATCAGTGCTAAATCCATAAGACATACAAATTTATCATCTCTATTTGCATACATTTCATTATGGGCGTTTACATAACTTTCGTATGTGTCTTTGATTGGACGTGTATAATATCCTTCATCAAAACTTACTTCTTTTAATTCTGTTGAAAATGTAGTATGACGGCAGTGATCTGACCAATATGTATCAAGCACACGAATTTCTGTCATAGAAGGATCTCTTTTTTCCTCCTCTTTGTAATAATTCTGAATGTGCTGGAAATCACGAAATGTCATAGCCAAGCCAAGAGAATCGTATAACTCTTTTAACTCGTTTTCTGGAAGTTCTTTGAATCCATCAAAAATCTTTACATTTGCTGGTTCTTCAAAATCAACTACAAGTGTTTCTGGTTTTTCTTCACTTGTCTGTCTTGAATCTACAGGGTTAATGCAATGATTCTTTATTTCTTCAAATTCTTTGTCTGTGATATCACCTTCGATAACATATGTAACTGCTGTACGAATTACAGGTTTTTCATCCTCTTTAATAAACTGAACACACTGCTCTGCTGAGTCAGCTCTCTGATCAAACTGTCCTGGAAGAAACTCTACTGAAAATACTCTGCTTCCTTCTTTTACAGGGAATGTTTCCTTATATAAAACATCTACTGGTGGTTCTGCAAAAACGCCATTGCATGCTTTTTCAAAACTCTCATCAGAAAGATTTTCTATATCATAACGGATCAACACCCGCACACCTGTAACATTTTTCATACCAAGATAATGCTTCAGTTCATGAAGTAATTCCTCTGCTTTTACGGAAAATCCTGTTTTTTTCTCCACATATACTCGTTTTACAAGACTCATATAGATGCTCCTTTTCTTCTTTTAATCTACTTGTATCCTACCACACTTTCTATGCTTCGTACAATTTTATATAATTGATAATATATATTAGTCTTTCTAATATATCTGAAGCTCATATAATTTTTGTAATAAATGCATTGTTTTTTTTTCAATTTTATCTTATAATACTAACATATTTAATAAGGAGGTCTAATAATGGATATTAATTACGAACTGTACAAAGTATTTTATAATGTTGCAACTACTTTAAGTTTTTCTGAAGCATCTAAATTACTTTTTATTTCCCAGTCTGCTGTCAGCCAGTCCATTAAAACACTGGAACGAAAACTAGATCAGGTTCTTTTTATCCGAAGCACAAAGAAAGTATCTCTTACTCCAGAAGGTGAAATTCTTCTTCGTCACATTGAACCCGCCATGAATCTTATCCAACGTGGTGAGTCACAGCTTATCGAATCAGCAAAAACCGGTGGACAGATAAGGATCGGAGCTAGTGACACAATCTGTCGTTATTTCCTTGTTCCTTACTTAGAACGTTTTCATAAAACATTCCCTGATATTCATATCAAGGTCATCAATCAGACCTCTATCAAATGTGTAGAATTACTGGAATCCGGAGCTGTTGATCTTATTATTGTCAACTATCCTAATAACTACCTTTCAAATGTGTCAACGATTAAAAAAATCGGCACATTTCGTGATGTTTTTATTGCAAACAATAGTTTCAGCGAGTTAAAAGGGAAAAAATTATCCTATCAGGAACTGTCACAATATCCTATCCTTATGTTGGACAAAAAGAGTACAACAAGTGAATTTCTTCACAAAACTTTTCAACAGCATCAACTGGACTTAATCCCAGAAATTGAGCTTACGAGTAATGATCTTCTTATTGATCTTGCAAAAATTGGTCTTGGTATAGCATTTATCCCAGATTTCTGTATCCGCACTCGCCAAGATGATTTGTTTATCGTTCAGACAAAAGAAGAGCTCCCTAGAAGAGAGCTCGTAGTTGCATATAACGATAAACTTCCTCTTACAAGAGCGACAGAAGAATTTTTAAGTTATTTTTAATATCGTCTTTTAAGTTATTCCTGCCGTTTCCAGAATGTGTTGATGTATTCACCACATGTCTCAATACGGCAGGTTTTATATTCTTTCCATTCTCGTGGAAACACTGCCCTGCTTCTGTTTTCACAGAACCTATCATCAAGCAATAAAATAATCCCCTTATCTGTTTCCGTTCGGATTACTCTTCCTGCCGCCTGGAGTACTTTGTTCATCCCTGGATAAAGATAGGCATAATCAAAACCATTTTGTCCATGCTTATCAAAATAATTTCTCAAAATATCTCTTTCTGTACAAACCTGTGGCAGACCCATTCCTACAATCACAGCTCCAATAAGCTGATCATCTGTAAGATCAATTCCTTCCGAAAAAATACCACCTAGTACGCAAAAAGCCAAGAGACTTTTATTTCTTTTTTGTTTAAATGCATTGAGAAAGTTTTCTCTGTCCTCTTCCTGCATATATTGCTGTTGAACAATACATTCTATCATTTTGTTATTTCTTTGCAAAACAGATTCACATATTTCTTCCATCAGACGATATGACGGGCAAAAAACCATGTAATTTCCTTTTTTACCATTTACCATTTTCAATATGTATTTTGCAAATTTATCATACATATTTTGATCACGCATTGTATACCTTGTACTTACATCTGTCCCCAAAAGAATTTGTCTGTTTTTTTCTGGGAAGGACGATTCTGCATAAATTGCATAGTCATCATTTTCTACACTAAGCAGTTTTTTATAATACTGAATTGGAAGAAACGTTGCCGAGAAAAATATTGCACTGTTTCCGTACATCAGATATTCGTTAAGTTTTCCTGATGGATTAACGCAAAACAATTTTATTTTAAATCTTCCATCTTTCTCCATTTCGGAATAGATTGTATAGTTTTCATCCAACTGATCGTAAATATTTAAGAAATCACGAACCTGAAAATAGAATTCCAAAATTTGTTCTCTTTTTTCCTCCGGAATTTTTTCCATAACATCTTCTAGCTGGGTCATGATATGCATTAATTTAATTGCTATATGTGAAACGCTTTCTAAAATTTGATAAGTTTCACATTCTTTTTTTAATACAAGCATTTGTCTGTTACATTCTTCCAGGCTTTTTGCCAGTTTAGGATGAACCACACTTATCATTTTTTTTATTTCCAAAACATCTTCTTTATATAGAGATGCACTATACATTTCTCTTCCACGATCCACAAGATTATGAGACTCATCTATCAAAAATAAATAATCCCCTTTTGTACCTTCCGAAAAAAATCTTTTCAAATGAGCATTTGGGTCAAACACATAGTTATAATCACATATAATGGCATCTGCCCATATCGATGCATCAAGAGCCATTTCAAATGGGCAAACTTTAAATTTTTCAGCCTGCTCAATAATTGTCTCTCGATCAAATGCATCTTTCCTCGTAATCAGGTCAAAAACCGCATCATTTACACGATCAAAATGCCCTTTCGCATAAGGACAATATTCCGGATTGCAATTTGTTTCTTCACAAAAACATATTTTTTCTTTTGCAGTAAGTGTGATTGTTTTTAATTTAAGCTGTTGCTTCCGCAATGTACTAAATGCATTTTCTGCCACCGTTCTAGTAATTGTTCTTGCCGTAAGGTAAAAAATTTTATCACCTTCACTTTCACCAATTGCTTTCACTGCTGGAAAAACAGTTGCCATCGTCTTTCCAACTCCGGTTGGTGCCTGAACAAACAATTTTTTTCTACGCTGTATCGTTCGATAAACAGAAACGGCAATTTTTCTTTGTCCTTTTCTATATTCAAACGGAAACTGAATCTCTTGTATCGAATGGTTTCGAATTTTTTTCCAAGACGTCTGAAATTTTGCCCATTTTTCGTATTGCAATATGAGATGTTCAAAAAATTCTTCCAATTCTTTTATGCCGAACTCATATACAAACCTTTTTATTTCTTCTGTTTCAATCTGACAGTATGTCATCTGAACTTTAATATTCCGCAGTTTGTTTTGAATAGCGTAAATATATGCATAACATTTTGCCTGTGCAAGATGAGCTTTTACCGGTCGATCTATTAATGAAATATCTCGTACAACTGTTTTTATTTCATCTATTATTTTAACATCTTCATTTTCAATAATCCCATCCGCTCTGCCTTCAATCTGCAGTAAAAAATCACATCGCTCTAGGATTGTTTTCAAGGTAACTTCTGCTCTGTATCCTTCCCCCATTGCTTTTTGAATTTTTCGATGCAATCTAGTTCCTGCAAGCATCGCATCCTTCTCTGCACCTGCTAATGTTCGATTGTCAATATCACCGCTTCGCATAATAAATTCAACAAGACTGCGAACAGATATTTTTATCATTTCTTTTTCTTCTGCCATTATTTATCCTT
>JAHHTM010000138.1 GCA_020024675.1 Muricomes sp. | reverse complement strand
CTATGTTCTCAGGTTCTTCTTTTATCTCCATTTTTATTTCTGTTTCCGGAACAAATTCATTTATTTTTTTAACTTCATCATTCCCATTAATCAGATAATCCTCATTCTCAAAAATACTATCTGCAATATTTTCACCCTGAATTTCCGGTTCAGCTTCAATTGGGATTTCCGGCTTATCTTCAACCTGAATTTCTGCAATCAAATCACTTAGACTATATGGCTTTTTTTCTTCCATATTTGTCTTTTCCTCTAAAACATGGCCCTGTTTTATATTCTTTTTCTGTGTTTCTTTTGTGTTTCCATATGTATCTTTATTTTTTTCTTTACGATTTTTCTTTTCTATATATTGAGTAGCTACACCGGACTTGTTTACATAACCATATATAATCCAGGTCATAATGATTAATATCATATACGGGATCAACAGTAAATACCGGTTCATAGCTATCACTGCAAAAATCTTTGAAAATCCGGCAAATGGAAGTCCAAAAAATATTCCACAGGCAAATCCGGTTCCCCCAAGAATAGCAATTCTTGATAAGTCTTCCCAATTTGCATAAAGGCAAATGCCCACCATACATAAAAGAAAGAAAGCACTTGCTCCAAGAGTAACCGCTTTCACCTTTTCGGAATGCGATATTACTACATAAGTCCATACTATCCATGCTATAAGAACCAGACAGGATAAAGCAAAACTAATCCATGTCGCTTCCCCTACAAAACCACTTCCTAAATTATACGCACTAGCGCCTCCAGTAATAAATGCTGCAATTAAAAAAAAGATTATTTGCATCTATACCACCATCCCATTCTTTCTATTTTACTTCTTCAAGTTTTCCAAACACTACAAGTCTCGCATCTTCAAACTCATATGTACATGTACTTAACATTACTATTTTATCTTCTGCCGTAACATCTATATCATCCATTTTTGTTTCAGATTTACTCTTAATTGTTCTAATATACTCCTCTTTTTCTCCCTCTGTATACCAGTCAAATCGATACAATTCGCTATCTGCAGGTATTGTCATTACACTGAAGACTTTGAGAATGTACCTTTTGTTTGGGGTAAGAAGATCCATTGTTTTGTGATCTTTGTAGAATTCTTCATCCCTATATTTAGTAAGAGAGTGGAACATACTGCCATCCTTCATTCGATGTCCATAGATAATTGTATTAAAATCTTCAAAAGGTTTGGCATTTCTTGAGTCAATAAAAAGTGATCCCTTTCCATTCCATTCTTTGTTAAACATTCGATACAGATAAAAATCATTATCTTTTCCCTGTACAACAGGATAGTTAATAATTGTATCAGACGAATGTAGCCATGCACATATATCAGGATTTTCTTTTGCAAGTGCTTTGAAATCAATATCTCCAAACTTATCTTTTTCAAGTCCTGCAATTTCCTGAACGTTCTCATATGCTTTTGCACCTACATAATATTCATAGATGATTCCTCCGATTTTATACAGGCAAAATCCTATTACACAGCATAAGATTAAAATAATTATTCTGTAAAACCATTGGTTTGTCTTTTTCTCTTTTTCCATAATCATAATACTCCTATGGATTTTATTGTATCATAACTTGCTTTATTTTTCATTCTTTATGTATAAATTATTTTTCAAAAAAACATAATATTTCTATGTATTTTCTTATTTTTATTTTAGGTGGCTGGTCTTATGCTCTTATCGAAATTCTATACCGCGGATACACTTTTAAATCCATGTTTTTTCTAGGTGGTCTTGTTATGATAACCTTTTATATACTATGTCCGGATTTAATAAAAATGAACCTTTTAATTGCTTCACTAATCGGCGCAGGAATCATTACCTTTTATGAGTTTTTATCCGGTCTGATTTTAAATCTATGGCTTGGAAGAAATATATGGGATTATTCATCCCTTCATGGTAACATTTTAGGACAGATCTGCCCTCAATTTTCTTTTTGTTGGTTTTTATTGTGCTTTGCTTTCTTTTCTATGGTAAAATATATTTATAGGATTATTTAAAATAAGGAGATAGTATTATGCCAAAGTATGATTACAGTAAACTACAAAACGGAAGTGATATTCGTGGCATTGCATTATCCGGTGTTCCCGGAGAAGAAGTAAATTTAGATGCAGAAGCTGCAACAAGAATAGGGAGAGCTTTTTTATTCTGGTTATCTAATATGACAGGTAAAAAACCTTCTGAAATCACCATTGCTATAGGTCGTGACCCAAGACTTTCCGGCGCCGATTTAACCGATGCTTTCTGCAAAGGACTTTGTCAGCATGGTACAAAAGTACTTAATGCCGGAATTGCTTCTACCCCTGCAATGTTCATGTCTACACGTTTTGAAGAATATAAATGTGATGGAGCCGTAATGGTTACAGCCAGCCATCTGCCTTTTAATCGCAACGGATTTAAATTCTTTGACCAGTACGGAGGTCTTGATAAAGGCGATATTACAGATATTATCACCTTTGCAGAATCTGACTCTATGCTTAACTCTATGATTCCAAGTCCTTCCCCGGAAGTAGAAAACATTCCTCTTCTGGATACATATTCTGCACATTTACGAAACCTGATTATAGAAAAGGTTAACAGAGGAAGCAAACCTCTCGAAAATATGAAAATTACTGTTGATGCAGGTAATGGTTCCGGTGGCTTTTATGCAGATAAAGTTCTTGCACCTCTCGGTGCCGATATCTCCTCAAGCCAGTTTCTTGAACCGGATGGTACATTCCCTAATCATGCACCAAACCCTGAAGATCGTAAAGCAATCACATCCATCTGCGATGCAGTAAAACAGCACAATACGGATTTAGGTCTGATCTTTGACACTGATGTAGACAGAGCATCTGCTGTAGACGAAAATGGTCACGAAATTAACCGTAATGGAATCGTAGCTCTTGCAGCTGCATTAATCGCAAAAGAGTATCCGGGAACAACAATTGTTACAGACAGCATCACAAGTGACCCACTTGCAGTCTTCCTGGAAAAGGATTTAGGATTAAAACATCTTCGGTTTAAACGTGGATACAAAAATGTAATTAATAAAGCAAAAGATCTTAATGAAGAAGGAACAGACAGCCAGCTTGCAATTGAAACATCAGGACATGCCGCATACAAAGAAAATTTCTTTTTAGATGATGGCGCCTATCTTGCAACAAAGATTGTTATCAAAGCGGCACAACTCTTTACCGAAAAAAAATATATTTCCTCGGTAATTTCCGATTTAAAAACTCCTGCAGAATCTACTGAAATACGACTGCCTGTAACTGTTGTAAACTTCAGCGAATACGCAGACATTGTAATTAAACAATTCTCAGATATCGTAGAAGACGGCACCTTAAAGAATACTCATTTAATATCGCCAAATTACGAGGGTGTTCGCATTGCTTTCGATGATGAAACAATTTCAGGCTGGATACTGCTTAGAAAGTCTCTGCATGATCCGATTATGCCACTTAATATTGAATCTTCTATCGAAGGTGGCTGTGAAAAAATCAAAAGAATTTTAAGACCTGTCTTAAAGAAATTTGAAGGAATTGACTCTTCAATGTTATAAGAAAAGAGAGATAAAAATCTGCATACACCGGATAAGGAAGTAATTGCAAAAGTAGTTCTTTTATCCGTGCTTATTTTGAAATTCCCCTCTAAAAGGAAGCAATGAACAGAATGTTATATAAATTCCGATTTTCTTAACACTTATAAAATTCAAATACAAATTCATAAGGATAGTTTTTAGGCGAAAGTGTCTGTATCATTCCTGCGAGCATACTATTTATACTTCCAAGAGTCATAAAACGGTGCAATCGTCAGGAGAGAACTCCTGAAATCTCCCGGAGAACGTATGTAAAACAAGCAGCAGGTGTTGGACTATTCCAACACCTGCTGTTATTCTGAAAACTTCCTTATGGGATATACCCTTTCTTATCTCTCTTTCTTTTTTTCAATTACCTTACAATCCTCTCTACCGTATCTTTAGAAATTAAAGTCGGTCCTCCAAGAGTAATTGTTCTCTTGATATTTAATTTATCTGCATACTTCATTGCATCTGTACTATTATTATCATCTACAAGAAGCATTGGTGCATTGAATGCCATTGCTACAGGTCCGCCTGAAATTCCATCAGGGAAATCTGAAGCATATGCGAATACAAGATTTTCAGGTTTCTTGAAGAACTTCTCTGCTACAGCTACAGATGTTGCATATCTGTCTGCACCTGAAACTCTTTCAATCACATCTGTAGTGCTATATGGTTTCATTACTGTCATGTAATTACTGTTTACAACACCTTCTCCGCCAATCAGGTATACGTTTCTGAAGTCAGCTTCGGCAAGATATGCTTTCTGTTCAGCATTCAATGTTTTGCTAACAAGAAGTATCGGTTTTTCTGCTGCAGATGCGGATAAGCAGTCTGCGAAATCCATACCTGTGCATACAAGAAGATCTTCTCCTTTTGCTCCTGATGCCTTCAGAATGTTAAGGTTTGTCTCATATCTGTCTCTTCCGCCAAGTCTTACAACCTTATATCCCTGTTTTTCAAGGTCAGTTCTGATGGAGTCAGAAATAACAGCTTCTCCACCCAGAAGATATAC
>JAHHTM010000137.1 GCA_020024675.1 Muricomes sp. | reverse complement strand
AGTCAGTGGGAAGTGTATAGCTAAATAGCAAGGGCGTTTATCGAGAGATGAGTTGATTAAAAGCAATGAAGTCTGATATCTACAATCTTTGTAGAAACAGAGCAAATGTGGCGGATATGTGGAGAAAAAAGAGTGGGTACCCTAAGCGCGGAGGTCTCACAGCGGTTTCATTAGCCGAGTAACAGCGTACTGTGAGAAGTCAGCAGAACTCATAGTAGCGAAGAAGCTTCTGCAATGGAAGTGGAGCAAAGGGGTGAACAATCAATAAATTTTAGTAGAGTCTTGATTGCAGAAGAAACAACATCTGCCGTAACCAATCGGGTAAAAGATAGTCAATTCAAGCAAGGCAGAAAGGAAAGAACGCATGAACACAAGTAATCAATGGAATAGATACTAATTAGTGATAATCTCAACAGAGCATATCTGCAAGTCGTACAAAATAAAGGAGCAGAGGGAGTGGACAGAATGATGTACATAGAACTCAAAGAACACCTTAGGCTATAGCATAGGTATTAATACCAATCTATGAGGAACAATTCCATGACCACAGTTATGTCTTTAGACCAAATAGATGTGCACAATGGTTGGTTACAGAAAGCTATAAGCACAAAGAGACTAACCACATTTGGATTAGTCTCTTTGTTAGATTACTACACCGGAAGGTGTGTTATTTGTTAAATTGATTGAACCACCGTGTACCGAACGGCACGCACGGTGGTGTGAGAGGTCGCGAAAATTTGATTTTCCCTCCTACTCGATTGTAAGATTTTATAAAAGCTGTATTCCATTTTCGTGTGCTGTGGAAATAATATCATCTGGCCAGATTGAAGATTGAACTTCTCCAATGTGAGCTTTTCTTAGATAATACATACAGATTCTTGACTGTCCGATTCCACCACCTACTGTATATGGAAGTTCACCATTTAAAAGTGCTTTTTGGAAAGGAAGTTCTGCTCGTTCCTCACAGCCGGCAATGGAAAGCTGTTTTAATAGCGCTTCTTCGTCCACACGAATTCCCATGGAAGATAGTTCCAAAGCGATATCAAGAACAGGATAATATACAATAATATCACCATTTAAATCCCAGTCATCATAATCAGGTGCACGACCATCATGCTTTTCTCCGGAAGCCAAAATTTTGCCGATTTGAGAAATAAAAACAGCTCCCTTGGATTTTGCAATCAGATATTCTCTTTCTTTGGATGTCTTATCAGGATACATTTCTTCAAGTTCCTGGGATGTAATAAAGAAGATTTCGTCAGGAAGTAATTCCTCAATATAATTGTATCTTCTAGAAATAAAACTTTCTGTTTCTTTTAAGGCACTATAAACTTTGCGAACGGTGTATTCCAATGTTTCCATATTGCGCTCTTCTTTAGAAATAATTTTTTCCCAGTCCCATTGATCCACATAAAGAGAGTGAATATTATCCGTATCTTCATCGCGTCGGATAGCACTCATGTCAGTGTAAAGACCTTCACCGGAATGAAAGTCATAATGTTTTAATGCATAACGTTTCCATTTTGCAAGAGAGTGTACAATTTCTGCCGGTGTATCATCCTGCTCTTTGATTCCAAACGTAACCGGACGTTCTATACCATTTAAGTTGTCATTAAGACCTGATTCAGGACGTACAAAAAGAGGGGCTGAAACACGAGTCAGATGAAGAGATTTCGCTAAAGCCCGTTCTAAATGGTCCTTGATCTCTTTAATTGCAACTTCAGTTTCGCGTATGTTAAGAGGGGATGAATATCCCTGAGGAATAATCAGATGTTCCATAACTAAGTTCTCCTTTTTTCAAAGATATTCCTATTCTACAATTTAAAAACGTAGAAGTCAATGTTATAGCTGAATAAAATGATGTTGTTAAAACAACATACATGATAAGAAATATGAATTATACTTTTATACAACGCAGACAGGGGTGACGAAAATGTTTAAATGGACAGATGAAAGTATAAAATGGTGGAAACGGGCGAGAACATATTCAAGTCACTATAAAGAAATGGCACAGTTGGTGCTTCCATATCTTGAAGAAAAAGAAGTTGTTTACGATATCGGATGTGGACTTGGTTATATTGATCTTGAGGTGGCACCATATGTAGACAAGATTAAATGTTTTGACATTGAAGAAAAAGTGCTCGAGGAGTTACGAAAAGAAACTTTGATACAGAAAGTGGATAATCTTTCTGTGAGCAATGAAGAATGGTTGGAATTGCCAGATCAAAGTTGTGATACAGTCCTGGCATGTTCCTTTGGATCTTTGGCAGAGTATCTGGATGATTTTATGCGTATTGCAAGAAAACAGGTATTAATTTTAAAACGAAACAGATCAAAATTCGCTCAGAAATATTATGAGGGGAAGCCTTTGTATTCAGCGGCAGGAAGTGAATGTTATCTTAATGAAAATAAAATTCCCTACAGAAAAATCTCTGTTTATAGTGATTTCGGACAGCCACTGGAATCACTAGAAGAAGCAGAAAAATTTGTAAGTTTTCATAGGATTAATGGAGATGAACCGGCAAAAAAATATTTGGAGCAGCATCTTGAAACTGGAAAATATGGGTATCCTTATTATCTTTCAAATCGAAAAGAGATGAGTCTGTTCGTGATACCGAAGGGAGAAACGGCAGATGAAAAAAGAAAATAAAATTCTGATTGTACTAAGTGTAATTTTAGTTGGTGTTTTTATAATATCATTTGGACTTGGCAAATATCCGATCAATGTAAAAGAATTGTTTGGAATTCTGGCCTCAAAAATTATTCCATTAGAACAGTTCTGGACAGATAGTCAGCAAATTGCACTTTTTAATGTAAGAATGCCAAGAATTCTGCTAGGAGTCCTTGTAGGAGCAGCACTTCCGACAGCGGGAGTATGTTATCAGGGAATTTTCAGAAATCCCATGGTGTCACCAGATCTTCTTGGTGCATCTTCAGGAGCTGCTTTTGGAGCAGTTCTTGCTATTTTAAGAGGAGCAGGTTTTTTGGGAATATCAATGTCGGCTTTCTTTTTTGCACTTTTTACGGTGTGGCTTGTATGTGTCGTAGGAAAGCATGCAAAAGGCAGTTCAGTTCTAGGACTTGTACTGTCTGGAATTATGGTAAGTTCACTTTTTACTTCTGCTACATCGTTTTTAAAGTTAGTAGCAGATCCTGATCAGGAACTTCCTGCGATTACATACTGGCTTATGGGAAGTCTTGCAGGAGCAAAAAAATCAGATGTTGTTTTTGTGATCACTCCAATACTTGTAGGTATGATTCCACTGTTCTTACTAAGATGGAAGATGAATCTGCTTACGCTTGGGGATGATGAAGCGAAGACCATGGGGGTAGATGTAACAAAAATAAGAGGAATCGTAATTGCGTGTGCAACACTTATTACAGCGGCAAGTATATCTGTCAGTGGGATGATAGGATGGGTAGGACTTGTTATTCCACATTTTGCGAGAATGCTGATCGGATGTGATTACAGAAAGCTTCTTCCGGCCTCTGTTATCATGGGAGCAGCATTTATGCTGATTGTTGACAATATTGCAAGACTGGCGGCAACTTCTGAAATTCCAATTGGAATTTTGACTTCGTTTGTTGGTGCTCCTTTCTTTTTATATCTGATTATAAGAGAGGGGGAACAGTAATGGGATTTGAAGTATCTGACCTAAATGCGTTTTATGGGAAGCATCAAGTATTATCTCAGATTTCATTTTCTATGGAAAAGGGAAAATTAATGTGTGTGCTTGGACCAAATGGAGTGGGAAAAAGTACATTATTTCAGTGCATTTTAGGACTGAATAGACAACATGACGGAAAAATTTATATCGATGGCATAGATATAGAAAAACTAAATGTTCGACAAAGGGCAGAAAAAATAGCATATATTCCACAGTCTCATCAGCCTGTGTTTTCTTACAAAGTTAAAGATATTGTATTGATGAGTACAGAATCTACAATGGATCATCTAAAAGGACCTGGAAAAAAACAAAATGAAATGGCACAGCGGGCTATGGAAAGAGTCGGAATCAGTCATCTTGCTATGAGAAGTTACACACAGATCAGTGGCGGGGAGCGACAGCTTGTAATGATTGCAAGAGCACTGGCGCAGCAGGCAAAAGTGCTGATCATGGATGAACCTACATCTAACCTGGATTATGGAAATCAGATTCGTATTATGTCACAGATAAAACAATTATCGAAGGAAGGGTATACGATTCTACAGTCCTGTCATCAACCAGAACAGGCATTTTTATATGCAGATGAAATATTAGTTTTGTGGCAGGGGAAAGTACTGATCCACGGAACGCCTAAAGAGGTGTTGACACAGGAAATTATTCAAAAAATCTACGGCGTTGACGTGGAAATAAAATCATTAAATAATGATCGCATTCGGGTATGTGTTCCTACAAACCTTTGTGAAATGTGGTCGAAGGAGGAGAAAAAATGAAAAAAAGGAAATTATTATGGAAAGTAGCAGCACTATCTATGGCTGTCATGGTGGCAGTGCCTGGATGTGGTGCAAAGAAAAATGAACCTGCAAAGGCTCAGAAACAAGAAGAAATGAAAGAAACTGAAAAAGATGAGAACAAAACGATAGTATTTACCGATTCATGT